>NZ_JBFUGJ010000099.1:0-17951 GCF_056402975.1 Mesorhizobium sp. P3_A9
GGCTGAATGGTGTGGCCCGTGCAAGATGATCGCGCCGGCGCTCGAGGACATTGCCACCGAGCTCGGTGCCAAGGTCAAGATCGCCAAGCTCAACATCGACGAGAATCCCGAGCTCGCCGCCCAGTTCGGCGTGCGCTCGATTCCGACGCTGATGATCTTCAAGGGCGGCGAAGTGGCCGACATGAAGGTAGGTGCTGCGCCCAAGACCGCGCTGTCGCACTGGATCAACGGCAGCCTCGCCTGATCCAACTGAATTCCTGATCACAAAGCCCGGCCCTCGCGCCGGGCTTTTTGTTGGCGTCATTGCTGGCCCGCTCTGGCCCTCACATAAGGACACGCCATATCCTCTGCTGGGAAGCAGAAACAGGGAGAGCGACATGACCGGATCCGCCAAGGCCACCGTCTTCATCGACAATGAGCGCGTCATCGTCACCGAATACCGTTTCCAGCCGGGCGACAACACCGGCTGGCACCGCCATGGCCACGACTATGTCGTGGTGCCGCTGATGGACGGCAAGCTGAAGCTGGAAACCAAGGACGGCGAAACCTTCGCCGAGATGAAGAAAGGCGTGCCTTATTTCCGCAAGGAGGGCGTCGAACACGACGTCATCAGCGCCAATGAAGGCGAATACGCCTTTATCGAGATCGAGCTGAAGTAATCCGCCTAAGCTGTGCCCGGACTGATGCGACCTGGAATGCGGTCACCAGTCGGCGATGCGATCACCGCCGGTGAACTGCGCACTTTTTTCGGTGTACTCGAACAGCTCGATCTTCACGCCGTTGGGATCGCGAATCCAGGCCTGAAAGGTATCGTCGCAGGCGTGCTTCTTTGCGGTCACGTCGATGCCCTTTGACTTGATATGGGCGATCGCGGCGTCGATGTCTTCGACTTCCAGGCAGAAATGGTTGATCTGGTTGAGTTCGCTGTAGGCGGCAGCATCCTTCTGGAACACTTCGACATGGCTGCGGCCGCCGCAATCGAGGTAGAAGCCAAAAATCCTGTCGTCGCGTAGAAAATTGAACCGCGTGCCCAGCCCGAGCACATCGCGGTAGAAGCTTCGCGTCGCTTCCAGATCATGCGCGAAAATGCAGACATGGGCGAGCTGCCTTACCTTGATCATCACAGGCTCCTGTTGGCCGTCACGCACCTCAGGTTGGCGGCGTGCCGTTCTCGGCCAGCACCGCGCCGGCGAAATAGAGCGATCCGCTGATCAGGATGCGCGGCGGCGGACCGTCCCAGGTGTCGCGCAGCAGCATCAGCGCGCTTGCAACGGAACTCACCGGTTCGGCCGTCAGCCCGGCTTCCGTGGCACGGATCGCCAGTTCGTCGTTTGGCACACCGGCCTCGCTCGTGCTCACCGGCACCGTATAGACATGCCGGACCAAGCCCTTGAAGGCGCGAAAATAGCCGGTCTGATCCTTGGTGTTGATCATGCCGGAGATGAGAAACAGCGGACGCGGGTTCTTCTCCTCCTGCTCGGCCAATGCCTCGGCAATGACCACGCCGGCGCCCGGATTGTGGCCGCCATCGAGCCAGATATCGGCACCCTTGGGCGCTAGGTCCACCAGCCTGCCTTGCGACAGCTTCTGCATGCGACCGGGCCACGCGACATTGGTCATTGCCTTCTCGGCGGCGCGATGGCTGATCTCGAAGCCGGCAGCCTTCACGGCTGCGATCGCTGCGGCCGCATTGGCGAATTGGTGGCGTCCGGGCAGGCGCGGTGGCGGCAGGTCCATCAGGCCGTCCTCGTCCTGGTAGACCATGCGGCCGTTTTCCTCGAAGGCGAGGAAATCCTGGCCGTAGACGAAGGTCGGGCACTCGAGCCTCTCGGCGGTTTCGATGATCGCCTGCAGCGCCGTCTCGCTTTCCTGGGCGCCGATCACCACCGGACAGCCGCGCTTGATGATGCCCGCCTTTTCGACGGCGATCAGTTCGACCCGGTCGCCGAGATAGGCTTCGTGGTCGAGCGACACCGGCATGATCACCGACACCGCCGGCCTGGCGATGACATTGGTGGCGTCCAGACGGCCGCCGAGACCGACCTCGATGATCGCGGCCGCGGCCGGATGTTCGGAAAACAGGATGAAGGTGACAGCGGAGAGGATTTCGAAAACGGTGATCTTCTGACCGCCATTGGCCTTGGCGACGCGGGCGATAGCTTCCGCGAATACCTTGTCGTCGACCAGCCTGCCGCCGCCCTCGGCGGCGAGCCGGTAGCGCTCATGCCAGTTTACCAGATGCGGCGAGGTGTGGACATGGACAAGGTGGCCGGAGGCTTCGAGCAGTGCGCGCGAAAAGGCGGCGCAGGAGCCCTTGCCGTTGGTGCCGGCGATGTGGATGACGGGCGGCAGCAAGTCCTGCGGATTGCCGAGCCGCTCCAGGAGCCGCGTGATGCGGTCGAGCGAAAGGTCGAAGCCTTTCGGGTGAAGCGCCATCAGGGCTTCGATTTCGCGGTCGGCGGCAAGCGTTGTCATGACAGAATCCCGGCGCATGGCCCGGGGACCAGAATCAATCCCGGAATGGCCATGGCAATCAAAAGGCTACAGCGCGCGACCGCCCTCGTGCAATCGCGGTCGCGGCGCTTGGTGTCGCGTCAGGCCTGCGGCCGGGCTTCGGCAGGGATCACCGCCGGCGGCAGGATTTCCGGCTCCAGCGGCTTTTGCTCGACCGGCATCTTGAGCAGCATCTTCAACAGCCGTGCGATCGTTTCGCGCATCTCGAGCCGCGACACCACCATGTCGACCATGCCGTGCTCCATCAGATATTCGGAGCGCTGGAAGCCGTCCGGCAGCTTCTCACGGATGGTCTGTTCGATGACGCGCGGCCCGGCAAAGCCGATCAGCGCGCCCGGCTCGGCGATGTGCACATCGCCCAGCATGGCGTAGGAAGCGGTGACACCGCCGGTGGTCGGGTTGGTCAGAACGACGATGTAGGGCAGACCGGCTTCCTTCAGCCGGTCGACACCGACCGTGGTGCGTGGCAATTGCATGAGGGACAAAATGCCTTCCTGCATGCGGGCGCCACCGGAGGCGGCAAACAGGATCAGCGGCCGCTTGCGCTGCAAGGCCGCTTCGAAACCGTGGACGATGGCGTCACCGGCCGCCATGCCGAGCGAGCCGCCCATGAAGGCGAAATCCTGCACCGTCACCACCACCGGCAGGCCCTCGACGGTGCCCAGCGCGTTGATGATGGCGTCTTCGAGGCCGGTCTTCGCCTTGGCGTCCTTCAGGCGGTCGACATAGCGCTTCTCGTCGCGGAATTTCAGCGGATCCTGGACGACCTTGGGGTTGTCCAGGGTCTCGTACTTGCCGTCATCGAAGAAGAATTTCAGCCGCTCCTTGGCCGAGATCTTCATATGATGGCCGGAAGACGGGATAACGAACTGGTTGGATTCCAGATCCTTGTGGAACACCATTTCGCCGGTCTCAGGATCCTTGATCCAGAGATTCTCGGGCATGTCGGTGCGCCGGCCGAGCATCGAATTGATCTTCGGGCGAACGTAATTGGTGATCCAGTTCATCGCTTCGGCTCCTGTCCTGACGAAGAGTTGGGTAAAGACGTAGGGAAACTATTCGGCAGCAGCAAGGCGAGCCGAGCGCACGCCTTGCGCCAGGCCGCTGACCAGGGTGGCGACGGCTTCGGCCGGGTCGGCGGTCTTTTCGCCCTTCGGCCCCAGCACATTGGCGACCGCATTGACGATCGCGGTGCCGACGACGACGCCATCGGCATTGGCGCCGATCACGCGCGCCTGCTCGGCGGTCTTGACGCCGAAGCCGACGCAGACCGGCAGGTCGGTGTGGCCCTTGATGCGCTTGACGGCGGCGGCGACCTTGCCGGTGTCGGCCAGCGCCGAGCCGGTGATGCCGGTCATCGATACGTAGTAGACAAAGCCCGACGTGTTCTGCAGCACTTTCGGCAGACGCTTGTCGTCGGTGGTCGGCGTCGCCAGGCGGATGAAGTTGATGCCGGCTTTCAGCGCCGGAATGCAGAGCTCCTCGTCCATTTCCGGTGGCAGGTCGACGACGATCAGGCCATCGATGCCGCTGGCAATGGCATCCTTGAGGAAGCGGTCGACGCCGTAGATGTAGATCGGGTTGTAATAGCCCATCAGCACGATCGGCGTTTCATTGTCGCTGGTTCGGAATTCGGCCGCCATCTTCAGCGTCTTGACCAGCGTCTGGCCGCCTTTCAGCGCGCGCAGGCCGGCAGCCTGGATCGCTGGGCCATCGGCCATCGGATCGGAAAACGGCATGCCGAGCTCGATGATGTCGGCGCCTGCCGGGGGCAGCGCCTTCATGATCGACAGCGAGGTGTCATAGTCGGGGTCGCCGCCCATGAAATAGGTGACGAGCGCCGGGCGGCCTTCGTTTTTCAGCTTCGCCATACGGCGGTCGATGCGGGTCACCATGTCTGGCCCTTTGGACGAATGTTACTCATAATCAACTCCCAATCGAAACTGTCCAAAGGGCCTAGATCTCCATGCCCAGCATCGAGGCCACCGTGTGCACGTCCTTGTCGCCACGGCCGGACAGGTTGACGATGACGATCTGGTCCTTGTCCATTTCAGGCACGATCTTCACCGCGTGGGCGATGGCGTGTGCGGATTCCAGCGCCGGGATGATGCCTTCGACGCGCGTTGTCAGTTTGAAGGCTTCCAGTGCCTCGTCGTCGAGGATCGGCACATATTCGACGCGGCCGGAGTCGCGCAGCCAGGAATGCTCCGGGCCGACGCCGGGATAGTCGAGACCGGCCGAAATCGAATGGCCGTCCATGATCTGGCCGTCAGCATTCTGCAGAAGATAGGTGCGGTTGCCGTGCAGCACGCCGGGCGCACCGGCGTTCATCGAGGCGCAATGCTCGATGCCGTCGAGACCGCGCCCGCCGGCTTCGATGCCGATGATCTTGACCTCCTTGTCGTCAAGGAAGGGATGGAACAGACCGATGGCATTCGAGCCGCCGCCGACAGCAGCAATGATGGTGTCAGGCAGCCGGCCTTCCTGCTCGAGAATCTGCGCGCGCGCCTCGATGCCGATGACCGACTGGAAATCGCGCACCAGCTCCGGATAGGGATGCGGGCCGGCGGCAGTGCCGATCAGATAATAGGTGTCCTCGACATTGGTTACCCAGTCGCGCAATGCCTCGTTCATGGCGTCCTTCAGCGTGCCGTGGCCGGCCGTGACCGGCCGCACTTCGGCGCCGAGCAGCTTCATGCGGAAGACGTTCGGGCTCTGACGGGCAACGTCGGTGGCGCCCATATAGACGACGCAGGGAAAGCCGAAGCGGGCGGCGACGGTGGCGGATGCCACGCCATGCTGGCCGGCGCCGGTCTCGGCGATGATGCGCTTCTTGCCCATGCGCTTGGCGAGCAGGATCTGGCCGAGGCAGTTGTTGATCTTGTGCGACCCGGTGTGGTTCAGGTCCTCACGCTTGAAATAGACTTTTGCGCCGCCCCCGAGGCCCTTCGCCGAGGAAACCTCACGAAGATGCTTCGTCAGGCCTTCGGCGAAATAGAGCTTTGAGGGCCGCCCGGCATAGTGGGTCGAAAGATCGGTCAGCTCAGCCCTGAAGTCCGGATCGTTCTTGACCTCGTTCCAGTTCCGCTCGAGGTCGAGGATCAAAGGCATGAGCGTTTCGGCGACGAAACGACCGCCGAAAATGCCGAACATGCCCTGCTCGTCGGGTCCGGTGCGGAAGGAATTGGGTGTCGCCGGCTTGTTCATCGCCGATCTCCTGCATCTTGATGTCTGATCATGTCCTTGTCGGAAAACCGGTTCCCACTTTTCCTGGACATGCTCTCATTTAAGGCCTTAGGCGGCGCGGTCGTCGCGTGCTGCCCGGACGGCCCGGAAAAACTGTTCGATCAGCGCCGGATCCTTGACGCCCGGCGCGCTTTCCACGCCCGAGGAAATGTCTATTCCGGGCGGGTTGGCAAGCCGAAGGGCGTCGCCGATGTTGGCGGCGTTGAGCCCACCGGAAAGCATGTAATCGACGCCGGCGTCAAGGCCGGCAAGGATGCGCCAGTCGAAGGCGACGCCATTGCCGCCCGGCAATACTGAGCCCTTTGGCGGCTTGGCGTCGAACAGGAACCGGTCTGCGACACCGATGAACGGCTTGATCCGGTCGAGATCGGCGGCCTCGCCGAGCGGCAGCGCCTTCATCACCGGCAGACCATAGCGGGCTTTCAGTTCGGCCACGCGCTCAGGTGCTTCCGAGCCGTGCAGCTGCAGCATGTCGGGCTGCATCTTTTCGATGATCTCATCCAGGAAGGCGTCGCTGGCGTCAACGGTGACGGCAACCGCCAAGGCCTTGCCGCGCGCCGCTTCGCGCAGACGCCCGGCTTCCACCGGCTCGACGTAACGCGGGCTTTTCGCAAAGAAAATAAAGCCGACATGGCTGGCACCGCCGGCCAGTGCCGCGGCCATTGCCTGGTCGGTCTTCAAGCCGCAGATCTTGATGTCGAGCGCCATGGCGCGGGAATTGGCATGAAACGCGCCAAGAGTCGAGAAAAAGCATGATGTTTGCCGGCACCGCCAAAGGCGCTACCTATGGATAGACAGCTTGCCAGGCGGGAGAAAGATCATGGCCGACAGAACCGTTGCCGAACTCAGACAGAAGATCGCCCAGGCGCGCGAGGTCATCACCCATCTGATGGACAAGGCCGCCTTCAACGGCGCCGAAGCGCACCGCGCGCTGGATTATTTCGGTGGCGATGAATTCGACGGCAATTTTTTGCCGTGGCCGCATCATGGCGATGAAGGGCTGCGGCCGGATGAACTCAATGCTGCGAACGACGATTGACTACTCAAACACGATCGCCTGCAGCGCGCCGCCATTGCGCTTCAGCCAGTCCTTGCAACGGTCGGTGTCGGGGCAGAGTTTTTCGCACAGTTTCCAGAATTTCGGGCCGTGATTCATCTCCTTGAGATGCGCCACCTCATGCGCGACGAGGTAGTTTATGACGGGCTGCGGCGCCATCATGATGCGCCAGGAGAAGGACAGATTGCCCTCCGAGGTGCAGGAGCCCCAGCGGCTGGACGTGTCCTTGTAGCGGATCGCCTTGGCGCGCTTGCCGAGCGCCTCGGTGTGCTTGATCACCAGCTTCTCGATTTCCTTCTTGGCCTCGCGCTTCAGGAAATCGGCGATGCGGCGCGGCAGATGGATGCGATCGCCATGCACGACCAGCAGCGGACCGCGCTCGTCGCGCGACACGGTGACGGTGCCGCGCTTTGACGGTTCGTGGACGATGCGGTGCGGGACGCCGCGTATCGGGATCTTGATGCCAGGCCGCACTTGCGGGCGCGTCGGCACCTTGGCAAGGCGCTGTTCCAGCCAGTCCTGGTGACGGTCGAGAAACCTGTCCACCTCGCCCCGGCGCAAGCCCGGCGGCACGGTGATGCGCAGGCCCTGGCCGCCGGAATCGATGCGCAGCGTCAGGCGCCGCGCCCGGGCGCTCTCGACGATCTTGAGCGGCAACGTGCGGCCGGCGACACAATATTCTCGCTCCACGACGGGCGTGGGCTTGGGCTTCGTCAGATTGCGAAAAAATCCGAGGGTCATGACCGGACGATACGCGATTCGAGAAAAACGAATAGAACAAAAAAGAAACGGCGCCGCTCGCGCGACGCCGTTCTCATACCTTGGCCCCGTCGCTAAGCCTCAGTCGTCAAGCAGGTTCGAGCCTTTGCCACGCTTGGTGGGGGTCGTGCCGGTGCTCGGATCGCTCTTCGCAGGTGCAGTCGACTTGTTGCGGTTCGCCATGAAGCGATCGAACTCGTCCTGATCCTTGGCGCGGCGCAATTCGCGGGCGTATTCGTCGAACTGCGTCAGCATCTCGTCGAGCTTGCGGCGCTCTTCGTTCAGGCGCTCAAGTTCCTTTTCGCGCCAGTCGTCGAAAGCGACGTTGCCGGTGCGGGCGGAGCCATTGCCCCAGCGCGCGGCCTTGTCGGAACTGCGGCGGCAGCCGGCGAAGATGCCGTCTGTGGCGCGGTTGACGTCCCGCTTGAACCCGTCGAGCCGGTCGCCCCAGATGATATAGGCGAGCATGGCAAAGCCGAGCGGCCAGAACACCATGAAGCCGATCACCATCAACGCGATGGTCGCCGGCGTCCAGGCCGGGCGGATCAATGCAGATGTGTTCATTTTCTCCCATTCCTTCGGTTGGAGACAGCCAGAACCGGCTGCGTGGAATCGAAATGGGAAGGCAAAAACGGCGATTCAAGACAATGTCCGCCAAAACCGGACAAGCGACTGAAATGATTATCGCTTTTTGAGCATATCGAGGAAAAGCACGACCAGCCCGGCGATCAGGCCCCAGAATGCGGCGCCGACGCCGAACAGCGTCAGGCCGGAGGCGGTGACAACAAAGGTGACGGTGGCGGCCATGCGGTCGGCCTCGTCCTTCAGCGCGATCGCCAGCGCGTTGGCGAGCGACGCCATCAGCGCAAGACCCGCCACCAGCACGATCAGGCTCTGCGGCAGGACGGCGAAGATCGCTACCAGCGAAGCGCCGAAAATCGCGAAGATAAGATAGGCGAGCGCATAGAACGGCCCGGTCTTCCAGCGCTCGGCGGGGTCGGGATGAACGTCGGGTCCGGTGCAGATAGCCGCCGAGATCGCCGCCAGATTGGTGGTCGAGCCACCGAACGGCGCCGACAGCAGCGAAAACAGGCCGGTGACGCCGATCAGCGGGCCGGGCTCCGGGTGATAGCCGGCGGCGCGCAGCACGGCGAGGCCCGACAGGTTCTGCGAGGCCATGGTGACGAGATAGAGCGGTAGCGCCAGGCCAATCATCGCCTTGGCGGTGAAATCGGGCGCAATCAGCGTGAGCGTCGACAGTTCGGGTGTCGGCAGGCCGCCGACACGGCCCGTCAGGAAGGCGGCCAGACCGCCGCCGATCAGCACCGCCAGCACCGACAGCGCCGGGTTGAACAGGCGGATGACGAAGAACACCGCGATCAGCGGCAGGATCAGCCAGGGGTCGACGGGAATGGTCTTGACCGCATTGAGGGCGAAGGTGACGACAATGCCGGCCAGCATGCCAGAAGCGACGGAGGGCGGTATCCTGGAGATCAGCTGCGTCAGCGGCCGAAACAGGCCGGTGGCGATCAACAGGATGGCGGTGACGATGAAGGCGGCGACGGCCTCATTGATCGAAAAGCCGCTCGAGGCCGCCATCAGCGCCAGGCCCGGCGTCGACCATGCGGTGATGACAGGCATTTTCGTGCGCCAGGACAGCCACAGGCTCTCGATCGCCATGGCCAGGCAAATGGTCGTCACCCAGCTCGCCGTCTGGATTTGCGTTGCACCAACCGCGTGGGCGGCGGCAATGACGATGGCCAGCGTGCCGCCAAAGCCGACGATGGCAGCGACAAAGGCTGAGATCGGGATGGAGAGGCGCATCGTCACTTGCCCCGCCCGGCCATGTCGCCGACCGCCCGCAGCAGCATGTCGAGATCCTGTGGCCGCGACAGGCGGTGGTCGCCGTCCGGGATCAGTGACAGCGTGACATCGTCGGCCGGCAGCAGGCTGACCAGTTTCAGAGCGTGGCTCGACGGCACGTCCGGATCGGCCAGGCCCTGCAGGATGTGGACCGGGCAATGCGTGTCGATCGGGCCCGTCATCACCCGGTTGTGGCGCCCGTCCTCGATCAGGGCTCGGGTGTAGATGTAAGGCTCCGTGGAATAGTTCGACGGCTCGGCGAAGAACCCTTTTTCAGCGAGGTCGCGCTTCTGCGCTTCGGACAGCACCGGTTCGACCAGCTCAGAGGTAAAATCCGGCGCCGGCGCCAGCAGCACCAGGCCGACGATTTTTGCGCCACCCGCCTTGCGCAATTCCTGCACCATGCGCAGCGCGATCCAGGCGCCCATCGAGGAACCGACCAGGATCTGATCGCCCTTGGTGAAATGGCGGAACACGGCAAGGCTTTGCGACAGCCATTTCGAAATCGTGCCGTCGGCAAAGACGCCACCGGATTCGCCGTGGCCGGAATAGTCATGACGCAGGAAGGCGCGGCCCTCTTTCGCCGCCCAGTCCGACAGCGTCTGCGCTTTCGTGCCCAGCATGTCCGACTTGTAGCCGCCCAGCCAGACGATGCCGGGCGTAGAACCCGCGGTATAGCGCACCGCGATGCGCGCTCCATCGACATCGAGAAAGGTTGGGGGCGTGGCGGTCATGGCTTTTCCTCAGGCCCCTCTTTTGGCACGGTGTTCTTGTGGCACAGCCACAGGCGTGGCGAAAAGTGCTCGTGCTGCTTCTTTGTTTGGTACAGGACAGTGATCAGGGTGATTTTCTGTCAATGCTGTGCTATTGACTCCGCCCGCGCGCTCCCCACATTGGCGCGTCCAGACATCAGACCGACAAAACCCGGAACGAAACGGCCAAGGAGACCACGACCATTCGCAGACCTTTCAAAGCAGCGGCGCCGACCAAGGATGGGCCGCGCTCCAACCGTGATATCCGGGTTCCCCGGGTCCAGCTTATCGACGCCGAAGGCCAGAACCGCGGCGATGTTTCCATCAACGACGCATTGCTGCTCGCCGAAGAGGCCGGGCTCGATCTCGTCGAAATATCGCCCAATGCGGTACCGCCCGTCGTAAAGATCCTCGATCTCGGCAAGTTGAAATACGCCAACCAGAAGAAGGCAGCCGAGGCGCGCAAGAATCAGAAGGTCATCGAGATCAAAGAGATCAAGATGCGCCCGAACATCGACAGCCATGACTACGAGACCAAGATGAAGGCGGTTCGCCGCTTCTTCGAGGAAGGCGACAAGGTCAAGCTGACGCTGCGCTTCCGCGGTCGCGAAATGGCGCATATGGAACTCGGCATGCAGCTTCTGAACAAGGTGCGCGAGGAAGTGGCGACCATCGCCAAGGTCGAGGCGGAGCCGAAGCTCGAAGGCCGCCAGATGATGATGGTGCTGGCGCCGCGCTAAGGCGCGCCGTCAGCGATATCACGGCGTGGTCACGATAAGGTTAGGCGTGGCCATCACGTTAAATCCGCCTGAATTGTGTTACAGGCCGTCCCGGCGATTGGCGGGACGCCTGTTTCTTGGCGAAAGCTGCGATCGCCGGCTAAGCTCTTCGACGATCGGGTATTCCCTTGGACAATGAAGTCAAATACGGGCTGGGTAACTACCAGCAGATGCGCCGACTGGTGCTTGCCGTGCTCGTAGTGGTGCTGTTTTTGGCGCTGCTGTTCGGCCAATCGACCTTCCCGCCCGACACGCCGGTGCATGAATCGATCGAGATGTTCGGCGTGCTGTTGATCTTCCTTGGCATCGTCGGCCGCCTCTGGGCGACGCTCTATATAGGCGGGCGCAAATCCTCCGAGGTGGTGACGGGCGGACCCTATTCGATCACCCGCAATCCCCTTTATGTGTTCTCGACGGTGGCGGCGGCCGGGGTCGGTGCCCAGATCGGCTCGTTCTCGGGCATCATCCTGTTTGCGCTGCTTTGCGCCGGGGCCTTCCACATCGTCATCTTGCGCGAAGAGAAATTTCTCAAGGAGGCGCTCGGCGCACCCTATGCGGACTATCTGGCGCGGGTGCCGCGCTTTTTCCCGAACCTCTCCCTCTACCAGGAGGGCGATACAGGCAGCTTCAAGCCGCGCCTGCTGCTCACCACGCTGCTCGACGGGCTGGTGTTCCTGATCGCGCTGCCGGCTTTCGAACTGATCGACGGCGCGCAGCTGTCGGGCATGCTGCCGGTGTGGTTCACGCTTCCCTGACCGGGGACAGAGCGTCGCACGGCCTGAGGTGTTGCGCACCAGCCGTCTTTGACGTATAGGACCGCCGTTCAAGAAAACCGCCCGGCAGGGCATGCCGTGGCGGTTTCATTTGCTTTTCGGGCTTTGGTCGGCCCGGAGCGAACAAGAAGCGCGATAGTGCGCCAACTAGACGGAGTAGCAAAATGCCCAAGATGAAGACCAAATCGGCCGCCAAGAAGCGGTTCAAGATCACAGGTACGGGTAAAGTCCTGTCGGCTGCGGCCGGCAAGCGTCACGGCATGATCAAGCGTTCCAACAAGTTCATTCGAAATGCCCGCGGCACGATGGTTCTGGCTGAACCGGATGGCAAGAAGGTCATCAAGAATTTTCTGCCGAACGGCCTCTAAGGCATTCGGTCCGGACACGCATTAGTTTTACGCAATTCGGAACGGAAAGCCGCCAGGCACCTGGAATTGCTTTTAAGGAGATCATGACATGGCACGCGTAAAGAGAGGCGTCACCTCGCACGCCAAGCACAAGAAGGTCCTGAAAGCCGCGAAAGGCTTCTACGGCCGTCGCAAGAACACCATCCGCATCGCCAAGCAGGCGGTGGAAAAGTCGATGCAGTACGCGTATCGCGACCGCAAGAACCGCAAGCGCTCGTTCCGCGCGCTGTGGATCCAGCGCATCAACGCCGCGACGCACGAGCATGGCCTGACCTATGGCCGCTTCATCGACGGGCTCAACAAGTCGGGCATCGAGATCGATCGCAAGATCCTGTCGGATATGGCCATCCATGAGCCGCAGGCTTTCGCAGCCCTGGTCGCCAAGGCCAAGGTGGCGCTCGAATATCTGAAGAACACCACGCCGAACGCTTTTGAAAGCGCTGTCGCCTAAGACCAGCGCTTCCCAAGCATTCGCAATTCTGATTTGGGGAACCCGCGCTGGCACGGCTGGCGCGGGTTTTTCTTATGCCTGAATACCCAACTTGAACGTGACCACCTTCACGTTAGCGCAGATTTCCAACGTAGCGAGTTTGACCGTGAACGACGCAACCACCGGCCTGGATACGCTTGAAAGCTCACTTCTGGCCGACATCGCATCGGCCGCCGACGAGCCGGCCATCGAGGCCGTGCGCATCGCTGCCTTCGGCAAGAAGGGCACCGTGTCCGAGATGCTGAAGACGCTTGGTGCCATGACCGCCGAGGAGCGCCAGATCAAGGGCCCTGTCATCAACGGCCTCAAGAACCGCGTCACCGAGGCGCTGACGGCCCGCAAGGCCGAATTGAAGGACGTGGCCATCGCCGCACGCTTGGCCGCCGAAAAGGTCGACGTGACGCTGCCGGTGCGGCAGTCGCCGGCCGAACGCGGCCGCATCCATCCGATCAGCCAGGTCATCGACGAGATCGCGGCGATCTTCGGCGATCTCGGCTTCGCCATCGCCGAAGGTCCCGATATCGAGACCGACTATTACAATTTCACCGCGCTGAATTTCCCGGAAGGCCATCCAGCGCGCGAGATGCACGACACCTTCTTCTTCCAGCCGGACGAGAAGGGCGAGCGCAAGCTTTTGCGCACCCACACCTCACCCGTGCAGATCCGCACCATGGAGAAGCAGAAGCCGCCGATCCGCATCGTTATTCCCGGCAAGACCTACCGCCAGGATTCGGACGCCACCCATTCGCCGATGTTCCATCAGGTCGAGGGTCTGGTGATCGACAAGACGGCCAACGTCGCCAATATGAAGTGGGTGCTGGAAGAGTTCTGCAAGGCGTTCTTCGAGGTGCCCTCGGTCAAGATGCGCTTCCGCCCATCCTTCTTCCCGTTCACCGAGCCAAGCCTCGAGGTCGACATCCAGTGCGACCGCTCGCGGCCCGGCGAAGTGCGCTTCGGCGAAGGCTCCGACTGGATGGAGATCCTCGGCTGCGGCATGGTGCACCCCAATGTGCTGCGCGCCGGCGGGCTCGATCCCGATGAGTATCAGGGCTTTGCCTGGGGTATGGGCATCGACCGCATCGCCATGCTGAAATACGGCATGCCGGACCTGCGCGCCTTCTTCGACGCGGATGTCCGCTGGCTGTCGCATTACGGTTTCCGGCCACTCGACATGCCGACGCTGTTCGGAGGCCTGAGCGCGTGAGCGTAGCTGCCGATCCCTATGCGGACGCGGTGACCTTCCGCTTTGGCGACAGCCCGGGACTCGCCGACGAGTTGCTGGCGCTGGTGCTGTCGAGGCGCAAGACCGCGACCTGCGGCGCGTTGCGCGATTACGGCGGCGCCGAGCCGGTGCCGGAGGTCGGACGCCGCGATGTCGTGCTCGACGGCAGCGGCAGGCGCGCGGCGGTCATCGAAACGGTCGAGGCCATTGTGCGGCGCTTCGACGAGGTTGATGCCGACTTTGCCCATGACGAGGGCGAGGGTGATCTGAGCTATGAATACTGGCACGAAGCCCATCGCGCCTATTTCGAGCGCAATGGCGGCTTTTCGCCTGACATGAAACTGGTTTGCGAACGCTTCCAGCTGGTCGAAGTGTTCAGTCAAGATGACGCGAAAGTATGAGACGATGAACGAGCTGTTGCATTACCGCTTCCGGCCGCTCGCCATGCCGACGCTCTTCGGTGGGTTGAGCGCATGACTGCGCCCCACATCGGCGGCTGCCGCTGCGGCGTCGTGCGGTTCGAGGCTTCGGCCGAGCCGCATCACATCAGCTATTGTCATTGCGGCGATTGCCGGCGGGCGAGCGGCGCGCCGGTATCGGCCTTTGTCGGCTTCCTGGTCGACCAGGTGGCGTTCACCGGCAAGGCGCTGAAGATGTATGAGAACGGCCCGGTGACGCGCTCCTTCTGCGGCGTCTGCGGCTCGCCCATCGCCTATGTCGATGAGCGGCTGGAGGACGACATTTACTTCATGCTCGGCGCCATGGACGCGCCGGCCGATTTCACGCCGACGCTGCATGCCTATGTCAGCAAGCAGCTGCCTTTCCTGCATATGTCCGACGATCTGCCGAGACATCTGAAATCAAGCGTCAAAAGACCAGACGGAACAGTCCCATGAAATTCACCCTCTCCTGGCTCAAGGATCATCTCGAGACCGACGCCTCGCTCAATGCGATCGTCGAGCGGCTGACGTCGATCGGCCTCGAAGTCGAGCATGTCGACGACAAGTCGAGCCTGAAACCCTTCGTCATCGCCAAGGTGCTGACGGCGGTGCAGCACCCCGATGCCGACAGGCTGCGCGTGCTGACCGTCGATACCGGCGACGGCAAAGCACCTGTTCAAGTGGTGTGCGGAGCGCCCAACGCCCGCGCGGGCCTGATCGGCGCCTTCGCCGCACCCGGCGCCTATGTGCCCGGCATCGATGTGACGCTGACGGTGGGCAAGATCCGTGGCGTAGAGAGCCATGGCATGATGTGTTCCGAGCGCGAGCTGGAACTGTCCGACGAGCACAATGGCATCATCGACCTGCCTGAGGATGCGCCGGTCGGCACCAGCTTTGCCGCCTATGCGCATCTCGACGATCCGGTCATCGAGATCAATCTGACGCCGAACCGGCCCGATGCCACCAGCGTCTACGGCATTGCCAGGGATCTGGCGGCAAGCGGGCTCGGCACGCTGAAAAGCGCTGCGGTCGAAGCGATCCCCGGCAAGGGCGAAACGCCGGTCAAGGTGACGATCGAGGCGCCGGAGCTTTGCCCCGGTTTCGCCTTGCGCCTCGTGCGCGGCGTCAAGAACGGTCCGTCGCCGAAATGGCTGCAGCAAAGGTTGATCGCCATTGGTCTGAGGCCGATCAGCGCGCTGGTCGACATCACCAACTACGTCACCTTCGACCGCGGCCGGCCGCTGCATGTGTTCGATGCCAAGAAGGTTGCCGGCAACCTCGTCGTGCGCCGCGCGCGCGACGGCGAGAAGGTGCTGGCGCTCGATGGCCGCGAATACACGCTGACGCCGGACATGTGCGCCATCGCCGACGACAATGGCGTCGAATCGATCGCCGGCGTCATGGGCGGCGAACATTCGGGCTGCGACGAGAACACCACGGATGTGCTGATCGAATCGGCGCTTTGGGACCCGATCACCACCGCCCGCACCGGCCGCACGCTCGGCATCATCACCGATGCGCGCTATCGCTTCGAGCGCGGCGTCGATCCTGAATTCATGGTCCCCGGCGTCGAGTTGGCGACGAAACTGGTGCTCGATTTCTGCGGCGGTGAGCCGACCGAGACCGAGATCGTCGGCTATGCCGACCACAAGCCCAAGATCGTTTCCTTCCCGCTGTCGGAAGTGACGCGTCTGACCGGCATCGAGGTGCCGAAGGCAGAAAGCCTCGACATCCTGTCGCGCCTCGGCTTCAAGCCACAGGGATCGGGCGATGTCGTCGATGTGGCGGTGCCGTCCTGGCGGCCCGATGTCGACGGCAAGGCCGATCTGGTCGAGGAAGTGATGCGCATTCACGGCGTCGACAACATCGCCCCGCAGCCGCTCGGCGCGCATGATGCGGTCAATTCCAAGATCCTGACGACGCTGCAGGTCCGCACCCGCACAGCCAAGCGGGCGCTTGCCGTGCGCGGCATGATGGAAGCCGTCACCTGGTCGTTCATCCCCGCCAAACACGCAGAACTGTTCGGTGGCGGCCAGACGGCACTGAAGCTCGCCAACCCGATCGCCGCCGACATGTCCGACATGCGGCCGTCGCTGCTGCCGGGGCTGATCGCCGCCGCGCAGCGCAATGCCGACAAGGGCATTGGCGACGTGGCGCTGTTCGAGGTGTCGGGCACCTATGAGGGCGACGGCGCCGACCAGCAGCGGCGCGTGGCCGCCGGCGTGCGCCGCGGCACCGCCAAGCTCGACGGCTCCGGCCGCAACTGGGCCGGCAATTCCGGCCCGGTCGGCGTGTTCGACGCCAAGGCCGATGCGATCGCGGCACTGGAAGCCTGCGGCGCGCCAGTCGACCGGCTGCAGATCGAGGCAGGCGGCCCGGCCTGGTACCATCCCGGCCGTTCCGGCACGATCAAGCTCGGGCCGAAGACCGTGCTCGGCACGTTCGGCGAGTTCCATCCGAAGACAATGGAAGGGCTCGATGTCTCCGGGCCGCTCTGCGGCTTCGAAGTGTTCGTCGATGCCGTGCCCGAGCCGAAGGCCAAGCCGACCAAGACCAAGCCGAAGCTGGAGCTCTCCGCCTTCCAGGCGGTGAAACGCGACTTCGCCTTCGTCGTCGACAAGTCCGTCGAGGCCGGCACGCTGGTGCGCGCGGCGTTGGCCGCCGACAAGAAGCTGATATCGGGGGTTTCGGTGTTCGACATCTTCGAAGGCGCGTCGCTCGGCACCGACAAGAAATCGATCGCCATCGAAGTGTCGATCCAGCCGGTCGAGAAGACGCTGACCGACGAGGATTTCGACGCGCTGGCCAAGCGTATTGTCGAGAATGTCGGCAAGCAGACGGGTGGCGTGCTGCGCGGGTAGCTTGCGAGCAGATGGCGAATCGTCCTCCAAAGGGCGATGGACCATCTGCGCTATTCCGGGCTGCCGTTCGAAGCACAACGCGAAGCGTTTCTCGACATCGTGTCGGCAGACCCGCTGGTTCGCGAAGCGCTGGCGCGTGCCTGTACGCTCGACCTTCCGGGCTGGCTGGTGGTTTCCGGCGCGCTCTACAATTCCGTCTGGAACCATCTGATCGGGAAGCCGTCGGGCTACGGCATTAGGGATGTCGACCTGTTCTATTTCGATGACAGCGACCTGTCCTATGAGGCCGAGGACGCTGTCATCCGCCGGGCCGCAAAGCATTTCGAGGGGCTGACCCTGCCGGTGGAGGTGCGCAACCAGGCGCGGGTGCATCTGTGGTATCCGCAGAAGTTCGGACAGCCCTGCCCGCGCTACACCAGTTCAAGCCAATCCATCAGTTATTTCGCCTCGAAGACGCATGCCGTTGGGGTGCGCTACGACGCTGGCGGGCAGTTGGAGCTGGTGGCGCCGTTCGGGCTGGATGATGTCTTCTCGTTTCGCATCACGCCGAACCGGGTGATGGACAACCAGCGGACTCATGAGGCGAAGGGTAAGCGGGCGCAGGAGTGCTGGCCGGGGTTATCAGTCGTGCCGTGGTAGGAATGCCGAAATGTCGGCGCGAGGCACCCCCCTCTGTCCTGCCGGACCTCTCCCCCGCAAGGAGCGAGATTGGCAGCTTCATCGGCGGCGATCTTTCTGCAACGTTGGCAATGGGCGAAAGCAGCCACGACATCCGATCTCCCCCCTTG
>NZ_JBFUGJ010000100.1:0-17807 GCF_056402975.1 Mesorhizobium sp. P3_A9
TGCCAGTGTGCCAGTGCTGTCTTCGCCATGATCGTCGGCATTCCATCGCTGCGCGTCGGCGGCCATCACTTCGTCATCATGACCTTCGCCTTCGGCCAGTTGCTGGCCATCGTGCTCACCAATGGCGGCGACTATACCGGCGCTGCGACCGGGCTTGATATCGCCGGTCCGGTCACCCTGTTCGGCGCCGACATGACCGACCTGACGCGCTACTATCTGATGGTCGTTGCCTTCGTGACCATAGCGGCGGTGGCGAGCTGGGCGATCATCCACTCCTCCTATGGCCGCACATTGCGGGCCATCCGCGAAAACGAAAAACTGGCCGCCTCGCTCGGCATCAATGTCGGCCGGCACAAGATCGGCGCCTTCGTTGTCAGCGGCATCTTTGCCGGCATCTCCGGCGTGCTGCTGGCCTATTTCCTCGGCCACATCTCGCCCTCGCAATTCTCGTCCTTCCCCAGCATCTACCTGGCGCTCATGGTGATGATCGGCGGCGCCAGGCTTATCGAGGGGCCGCTCGCCGGCGGCATCCTCGTCGCCTTCCTGCCGGAAGTGCTCAACCTCGATCCGGTGCAGTCGCGCATCGTCTACGGCGTCTGCCTGATCGCGGTGATCATGCTTTTGCCCGACGGGTTGATCGGCGGCATCGTCCGAGCGCTCCGCGCGGCATTTTCGGGCAAGCCGAAACAGGAGACGGAAGAGCGCGACGCAGCGGAGGCGCGGCGATGAGCCCGATCCTGGCGATCAGCGGCCTGAGCAAACAGTTCGGCGGCGTCACCGCACTGGCAGGCGTCGACCTCGCCATCGAAGAGGGCGAAATCCTTGGCGTCGTCGGCCCGAACGGCTCCGGCAAAACGACTTTGTTCAACGTCGTCACCGGCGTCCACAAACCGAGCGGCGGCAGCGTGGCGTTTCGCGGGCAAGACATCACCGGTCTCAAGCCGCACGCCATATCGCGGGCCGGCATCGGCTACACCTTCCAGCAGGCCATGGCCTTTGCCGGGCTTGGTGTGCTGCAGAATGTCCAGATCGCCGGCGAGCACGCGCGGGCGAGGGCGGGCGCCAACCCTTGGCCGACACCGCAGGCGCTGCTCGACTTCGTTGGGTTGAGCGCGCTTGGCGGAGAAAAAGCCGGCGTGCTGCCCTTCGGCAGCCTGCGCCTGCTGGGCTTGGCACTTGCGCTGGCCACGCGGCCGTCGCTGCTGCTGCTCGACGAACCGGCCGCCGGCCTCAACGACCGCGAGACCACGGCCCTGGTCGGGCTTGTCCGCCAGCTTCCCGGCCATGGCATCACGGTTTGCGTCATCGACCACGACATGAAGCTGATGCAGATGCTGTGCCGGCGTCTTGCCGTGCTCGATTTCGGCTCCAAGATCGCCGACGGGCCGACCGATAAGGTGCTTGCCGATCCCAAGGTTCTGGAAGTCTATCTCGGAGGCGACCTGTGAGCCTGCTCGCCGTTTCCGATGTCGTCACCGGCTACGGGCCGACGATCGTCAACCGCGGCGTCTCGTTGACGCTAGCTGAAGGCGAGATCGTCACCATCCTCGGACCGAATGGCGCCGGCAAGTCGACGCTGCTGAAAGCCATCGCTGGCCTGATCAAACCCCGCGCGGGCAGCATTGCTTTCGATGGCGCCGAGGTCACCGGGCTGGCCGCCGATGTCATGGCGAGGCGCGGCGTCGTGCTGGTGCCGGAAGGGCGCAAGATCTTCGTCGACATGACGGTCGAGGAGAATTTGCGGCTTGGCGCCTATGCCCGCCGCGACGAGGCCGCCGTGGAGGCCGATTTCGCAACCATGCTGGCCTTCTTCCCGATCCTCGCCACCAAACGGCGCGACAGGGGCGGCTCGCTGAGCGGCGGCCAGCAGCAGATGCTGGCCATCGCGCGCGGGCTGATGACACGGCCCAGGGTGCTGTTGCTGGACGAGCCGTCGCTCGGCCTGTCACCGCTGCTGGTCAAGGAGATCAAGGCGATCATTCTGGATATCGGCGCGCGCTTCGGCGCCTCGGTGCTGCTGGTCGAGCAGAATGCCGGCCTTGCTCTGGCCGTCGCCTCGCGCGGCTATCTCATGCAGAACGGCCRCATCGTCGTCTCCGGGCCGATCGCCGAATTGCGCGACATGTCGCTGATGCGCGAACTCTATCTCGGCGGAGTAGCCGGATGAGCGGCAAGCAATCAGTCGTGGCTGGCCCCTTAGTCGTGAACAGCCTTGTCGCGCAGATCCTCGAAGCGGGCATAGCTCTTGGTCAAATGGCTGCGCATGGCGCGCCGCGCCGCATTGACATCCCTGGCTTCGATCGCGGCAAGGATGGCGCGATGCTCGCGCTGCATGCGGTCGAGGTATTTTTCCCGCTCGGCCTCCGTCATCCGGTCGAGCCGCGTCCACTGGCGCGGGATCATGGCGCTGCCGAACGTGTCGAACAGCCGGGTGAAATTGGGGTTCTGGGTCGCCGCGAGAATGGCGCGGTGGAAGCCGAAATCCTCTTCCGAGCCGGAGCCGCCGGCCCGCACCGCCGCCTCCAGCGCGTCGAGCCGCGCGCCCATCTGCGCCAGCGCCGCCTCGCTGCGCCGTTCGGCCGCAAGGCCGGTCGCCTCGACCTCGATCCCCATGCGCAATTCCAGAACGCGCAGCACTTCGTCGATCGATTCGAGATCGTCCGGAAGAATGGAAAAGGTCCGGGGCAGGGGATCCTTGGCGACGAAGGCGCCGAGACCCTGGCGGGTAGTGATCAGCCCGCGAGCGCGCAGTGCCGCCAGCGCCTCGCGCACCACGGTGCGGCTCACACCCGTGGCAGCGACGATCTCCTGCTCGGTCGGCAGCCGCTGGCCAGGCGCCAGGTCGCCGGATTCGATCTGCGCGATCAGCGTGTTGACGAGCCCGGTCCGCAGATTGGGCGCCTGCGGTATGGCATCGAAAAGCATGGTTTCCGCCATCGCGCGGGCTCCGGTCCGAGTCTTCGGCAAAGGCCGATTCTTCGGCAAAGGATTGCATCGACAGGTGCCCGCCGCAAGGTGACGAAAGTTGAGCCCGCCGGCGCGGGCCAAAGGAGGATTTTATGAAAGAACGCATTGGCTTCATCGGCTTGGGCAGCATGGGCGCCGGCATGGCCGACAATCTGCTGCGCAAGGGCTGGCCCCTGACCGTCTGCGTGCATCGCAGCCGCGCCGCCGCCGATCGTTTGATCGCAGCCGGCGCCACCGAGGCGGCCAGCCCGCGCAAGCTCGCCGCTGCCTGCGATGTCGTCATCCTCTGCGTCACCGGCTCGCGCGAGGTGGAAATGCTGGTCAAGGGCCCCGACGGGCTGGCCACGGCAGGCAAGCCGTTGCTCATCATCGACTGCTCGACCTCCAATCCGTCGTCGACGACGGCATTGGCCGCAGAGCTGACTGCACAAGGCGTGACGCTGATCGACGCACCGCTGGCGCGCACGCCCAAGGAAGCGGCCGAAGGCAAGCTCGACGTCATGGTCGGCGGCCCGGCCGAAGCCATCGCCCGCGCACGGCCGGTGCTCGAAGCCTTTGCCGCCCGCGTCGTCCACACCGGCCCGACCGGCAGCGGCCACACCATGAAGCTGCTCAACAATTTCGTCTCGATGGGCTATTCCGCGATCTATTCGGAAGCGCTGACGCTGGGCGCCAAGGCCGGCCTGACACCGCAGGTCTTCAACAGCGTCATTTCGGGCAGCCGCATGGATTGCGGCTTCTACCAGGCCTTCTTCGATTTCGTCCTCAACCGCAACGAAAACGCCCAGCGCTTCGCCATCGCCAATGCGCTGAAGGACATGACCTATCTCGCGTCGTTCGCCCAGGCGGCGGGCATCGCCAATCCGATTGGCGCCGCGGTGCGCAACGGCTTTGCCACCGCGGTCACGACAGGCCATGGCGAAAAATTCGTGCCGGCGCTGTCGGACATTGTCGCGGGGCTCAATGGCGTGTCGCTGGTGGAGCCGCCAGAGATTTGACGGAAGGGATGGAATTGCCCCCCCCTTTCTGCCCAAGGGCTGGGCAATCGGATACGGCGCTCCCCCTCTCCGTCTCGGCTTCGCCGAGCCACCTCTCCCCCACTTTGTGGGGGCGAGGAACCCAAGCTTCCCAAAGCCGCGATCTCGGAGATTGGCGTTTCCTCGCCTCCATGAAATGGGGGAGAGGTGGCTCGGCGAAGCCGAGACGGAGAGGGGGCTGGCGCTGCCATACGTGATGGCCCGTTTGAGGGTGTAAGACCGAGTGAAACCGCTACCGCGCAGCCTGCCCGCGCACAGCTTTCCGCAGCCGTGAATGCCGCACCGGAGACGGCACCTCCGGCACCGGAGCCGGCTCTGCCGCCGCYTCCCCCTCATGCAATCCCACCCGCAGCGCCGCACCCGCCAGATGGTCGCGCATCGCTGCTTGCGCGCCCTCGGCGTCGCCGGCACGGATGGCGGTCAGGATGCGCTCGTGCTCGCCCAGCGTAATGCGGGCCATGTCGTCCGACTTCTGCTGGTTGCCGGCGGCGAGAATGCTTTCGCGGACGCGCTCGGAAACGAACACCAGGAACTGGCCCATGTAGCTGTTGCGCGTCGCCTCGGCGACGGTGCGGTGGAATTCGAGGTCGCTTCGCAGCCAGGCGACGCTGCCATAGGGGGCGGCGCGCATACCGGCCAGCGCATCGCCCATCGCGGCGAGATCGGTCTCCGAGCGCCGCTTGGCGGCCAGGGCTGCCGCCTGCACTTCGAGGATACCGCGCAGTTCGAACAGGTTGCGGAAGGAATCGGCGCGCTGCAGCGCCTCATAGTCGATGGTCAGGACCGTCGGGTTGTTGCTCTCGACCACGAAGGCGCCGCGCCCCTGCTGCGACCAGATGCGGCCTTCCGATCGCAGCCTTGCGATCRCCTCGCGCACCACGTTGCGGCTGACGCCGAAGGTGGTCGCCAGCGCCTGCTCGGTCGGCAGCTGGTCGCCGGGCTTGAGGCGCCCCTGCGCGATCTCGCGCGAGATGGAACTCGCCACCAAAGTGGAGAGGTGCGGACCGCGATTGACCTTGTCGAGTTTCAGCGTCATCGCTCACCTATAGTCGACGGCGGATGTGGACGCCAGAATGCGGCCGTTGCTCAATATGTGGCGCGGATCGAAAGCCTCCTTGATGCCGGCGGCAAGATCGAGCGTCACCGGATCGATGCGTTCGAGGAACGCCTTCTGCTTGACCCGGCCGATGCCGTGCTCGGCGCTGATCGAGCCGCCATAGCGGTCGACGACGGCAAAGATCTCCGCCTCGGCCTCTTCGAACAGATGCTCGATCGCTTCAGCGCCCATGCCTTCCGGCGGCACCACATTGAGGTGGATGTTACCGTCACCGACATGGCCATAGGTGACGGCCAGCGCGTCCGGGCGCGCGCGCTGCAATTCGAACAGCGCGTCGGTGACGAAATCGGCGAGTTTCGAGATCGGCACCGAAACGTCGGTGCGCAGATAGCGGCCGCCGCGTCCCTGCCGCTCGACCATGATCTCACGGTAGAGCCACAAGCGCTCGGCCTGGGCCCGCGTCGAGGCGACAATGCCGTCCTCGACGATATCGGCGACGCCGCCGAGAAAACCGAGAAGCATGGCGGACAGGTCGATCAGGCCGCCGGAGGACACCTCGATCAGCACATAGGCCGGGTAGGGCTTGTTGAGCGGATCGGGAAAATCCTTGCCCTCGCGCATGGTGATCTCGATGCCGCCGCGCAGGATCAGTTCGAAGGCGGTGAGCAGGTCGCTGCAATCGCGCCGGGCGCGGGCATAGAGCGCCATCGCGTCCTCGACCGAGCGTAAGCCCACCAGCGCGGTCTCGATCTGCGTCGGCTTGGGGAACAGCTTCAGCGCGGCGGCGGTGACGATGGCGAGCGTGCCTTCCGAGCCGATGAAGATCTGCTTGAGGTCGTAGCCGCGATTGTCCTTGCGCAGCACTTTCAGCCCGTTCCAGATCCGGCCGTCGGCCAGCACCACTTCGAGGCCGAGCACAAGGTCGCGCGTCATGCCGTAGCGCAGCACGTTGAAGCCGCCGGCATTGGTGGCGACATTGCCGCCGATGCGGCAGCTTCCCTGTGCGCCGAAGGTGATCGGCAAAAGGCAGTCGCTCTCCTCGGCGGCGCGCTTGGCGTCCTCGAGGATGCAGCCGGCCTCGACCACCATGGCGAAGTCGATCGGGCTGATCGAGCGGATACTGTTCATGCGCTCCAGCGAGATGACGATCTCGCCGCCATCGGCCGCCACCGCCGCACCGACAAGTCCGGTCAGGCCACCTTGCGGCACGACGGGAATGCGCTCGGCATGGCAGTGCCGCATCAACGCCGACATTTCCTCGACCGAAGACGGCCGCGCCACCGCCAGCGGCCGGCCGAAATGGTCGCCGGACCAGTCGCGGCTGTAGCGCGCCAGATCCTCGTCCGCGGTCAGCAACCCGCCATTCGGCAACACGCCGGCCAGGGCTGCGATCAGCGATGCGGAGGTTGGCGGCACGGCATTCATGAATTGACTCTGGACCCCTGGGGAAAACGACTGGACAACCACCGTTCTTGTCGTGTTATCATACAACCCTGATTTAGAACATCAAGCGAAGCCACGTTGCCATCAAGCGTTTGATGTGGAAGATCAGACCAGCAAATCCCTGAATTCGGAGGACTTACCCAATGAGCGACGCCCCGGGCTTTCGCTATATGCACACCATGATCAGGGTGCTCGACCTCGACAAGTCGATTGCCTTCTACACCGAGGTCCTCGGCATGACCTTGCTGCGCCGCGACGACTATCCCGGCGGAAAGTTCACCAACGCCTTTGTCGGCTATGGGCCGGAGGACAAGGAGGCCGTCGTCGAGCTGACTTTGAACTGGGGCAGGGAAGAGCCCTATGAGATCGGCACCGGCTTCGGCCACCTGGCGCTCGGCGTCAACGACATCTACGCCGTCTGCGCCGAACTCGAAAAGCGTGGCGCCAAGATCCCGCGCAAGCCCGGGCCGATGCAGCATGGCACCACCCACATCGCCTTCGTCGAAGACCCGGACGGCTACAAGATCGAACTGATCGGCCTCGACACGATGTGATCTAACCAAGCGGGGTCGCATCGGGCTTGTGATGCGACCCCGTCCTGTCCGCGCTGGCTTGGGAGGCGGTGCGGATCGAGCTGTCACTTGATGACCGCGATCTTGCTGCGGTCGATGGTGATGGCGACGGCGGCGATGAGCACCGCGCCGAACACCATGTTTTCCAGGAAAATGTTGACGCCGACGAAGGTCATGCCGATGCGCACGATCGAGATGATCAGCGCGCCGACGGCGGTGCGCGCCACGCCGCCCAGCCCGCCGGTTATGGCGGTGCCGCCGACGATGACGGCGGCAATGGCCGGCAAAAGCAACTGGTTGGCCAGCACCGGCKAGCCGCTCGACAGTCTGGCTGCCAGCACCACGCCGGCGACAGCGGCCAGCATGCCGGATGCGGCAAAGGCGATGATTTTGGTGCGGTCGACATTGATGCCAGCCGCCCAGGCGGCCGGTTCGCCGGCGCCGACCGCGATCGCCTGGCGGCCGAAGCGCGTGTAGCGCAGCGCCAGGAAGGCGGCGATGCCGATGACCGCCGAAATCAGCACCACCACCGGCACGCCGGCAACTGTGGCGTTGATCCAGGCGGTGTTTTCGCGGCCCGCTTCCTCGATGGTGATGGCGCGACCGTTGGAGACCCAGAGCGCCAGGCCGGTGACGACACCGCCGGTGGCGAGCGTCGCCACGAAGGACGGCACGCGCAGCTTGACATGGACGATGCCGCTCAACGCTCCGAAGGCAAGGCCGGACAGGATCGCCACAGGGAAGGCGGCAAGCCCGAGCGAAGGCAGCAACTGCGCCAGGATGACGCTCGCCAGCGAGGCCACCGCCTGGATCGACAGGTCGATGCCGCCAAGCAGGATAGCGAAGGTGACGCCGGTGGCCAGGATGAACAGCACGGCGGTGTTGGCAAAGAGCAGCGCCACCGTCTCGCCGGTCAGGAAGCCGGGCGCGGCGATCTCGATGATCAGCAACAGGGCGACAAGCAGGACCAGCGGAATGGCGCCTTGCGTCCACTTGCCCTCGAAGATCTGCCTGATGGAGGTTTCGTTCATCGGCTCATACCATCGCTCGCAACAAATCGACCTGGTTCGGCTTCTTGCCCGGGCTGGCGTCGAAGCGGGCGGTGATCTCGCCGTCGCGCATCACCAGCACCTGGTGCGACAGGCCGATGGTTTCCTCCAGCGTGTCGGAAATCAAAAGGATCGCCACGCCTTGCGCGGAGAGATCGCGCACCAGCTCGTAGACCTCTTCCTTGGCGCCGACATCGAGGCCGCGCGTCGGATGGTCGAGCACCAGGATGCGCGAGCCCGCCGTCATCCAGCGCGCCAGCACCACCTTCTGCTGGTTGCCGCCGCTGAGCTTGCGGCAGGCGGCATCGGGGCCGGGCGCCTTGATGCGCAGCCGTTTGATCCAGTCGGCGGCCAGCCGGCGCTCCTTGCCATAGTCGATCGCGCCATGGCGCGTGACGCTGGAGAGATCGGCCAGCGAAATGTTCTCGGCGATCGACAGGAACATCACCAGCCCTTCGAGCCGCCGCTCGCGCGGCACATAGCCGATCCCCTTGCGCACCGCCGGCTCCGGCGAGGCGAACCGCACGGCATCGCCGGCGATTTTCATTTCGCCGGCATCGTGCTGCAGGAAGCCGCCGATGGTGCGCGTCACCTCCTCGCGGCCGGAGCCGACGACGCCGGCAATGCCGACGATCTCGCCGGCCCGGATCTTCAGGTCGACGCCGTGATAGGCACCGTTGGCGCCCAGCCCCTTGGCCTCGACCATGACCGTGTCGCGCGGCGCCAGCTGGCGGGCCTCGCGGTAATATTCGGCCTGCAGGCCGCGCCCGACCATGATCTCGTGCAATTCCGGCGCAGTGACCTCGGCCGCGCGGTGTTCGGCGACGACCGCGCCATCCTTCATCGTGTAGACGCGGTCTGAAATCGCCAGCACCTCATCGAGACGGTGCGAGACGAAGACGAAGCTGGCGCGCGATTTGAGCGAGCGCACGCGCGCGAACAGCACCTCGATGTCGGCGGCATTGAGTACCGAGGTCGGCTCGTCGAGCAGGATAAGCAACTGCCGTTCGACCACTTCCTCCAAGGTCAGCGCCTTGGCCAGCTCGACCATCTGGCGCGCCGCGAAGGTGAGTTCGGAGGTGCGCGCCGTGACATCGATGTCGATGCCGATCTTGGCCAGCTGACGGCGCGCCGCGGCGTTCATGGCGCGCCAGTTGACGATGCCGAAGCGGGTGAAGCGGTCTTCCTCGCCGAGATAGATGTTTTCGGCGACGGTCAGATTGAGCACCAGCGACTGTTCCTGAAACACCATGCCGATGCCATGCTTCGCGGCGTCGCGCGGACTGCGCATGCGCAGCTGTTCGCCGTCCAGCGTCAGGCTGCCGCCATCCGGCCGGTAGCTGCCGGCCAGCACGCGCATCAGCGTCGATTTGCCGGCGCCGTTCTCGCCGATCAGCCCGACCACCTCGTTGGGCCGGACCTCGATCGAGACATCGCGCAAGGCCTGGACGCCGGGAAAGTTCTTGATGATGCCGGATGCGCTCAGCATGGCGTTCACTTCACGATTCTGAGGCGAACGCGGTCGAGCGACAGCGCCACGGCGGCGATGATCATCAGGCCCTGCACCGTCTGCTGGATATAGGGCGAGATGCCGAGCAGGATCATGCCGTTGGCAAGCACGGTGACGATCAGCACGCCGATCAGCGTGTTGACGACGCCGCCTTCGCCGCCGGTCAGCGCCGTGCCGCCGACGACGACGGCGGTGACGGCGGCAAACAGCCTGCCGTCGCCGATGACCGCGTGCGACTGGCCAAGCTGCGCCGCAGCAAGCACGCCCGATATGCCGAAGAAGAAACCGGCCAGCGCAAAGGCGGTGATGCGCACGCGCACCACGTTGACGCCGGAGAGCTTGGCGACGTCCTCGTCGCCGCCGATCGCCAATATGTGGCGGCCGAGCTTGGTGTGGTACTGGATGACAGCGGCGAGCAGGAAAGCGCCAAATGCGACCCAGACCGCCACCGGCAAGCCAAGGAAACGGTGCAATGCCAGGTCGCGGATCGAGGCGTCGTTGAGCCGGATCGCCGAGCCGCCCAGCATATAGACCGACAGGCCAAGGCCGATGAACCACATGCCGAGCGTCGCCATGAAGGAGGGGATGCGCAGCATGGTCTGGACGAGACCGCTGACGAAGCCCATGGCGGTGCCGGCGATGATTGCGGCGAGCACCGCCCACCAGCCATAATCATTGCCGTTCGCGTCATTGGCGGCGAGCAGCACCACCACCATGGCCGACACCGACAGCGTGCCCTCGACCGAAAGGTCGATGCTGCCCATCAGGATGATGAAGGTCAGCCCCATCGCCAGCGTCAGCGGCACGGCGGCCGAATTGGCAAGCCGCACAAGGTTGCGCAATTCGATGAAATTGGGATTGGCGATGGCGATGAGCACGCACAGCACGATCAGCACCGCTAGCGGCGCCAGGCTGCGCCAGCGCCTGCCACCGAACACAGTGGCGATGCGGCCGGGAAGATCTGTCATAAGCGTCGTCCGCTCGATGTCCGAAACGGACTTCAGGGGTTCTGTATGGATTGTCAAGAAACCGCTTCCCGTCTGCTGATGACAGCCGTCGCGACAAGGGGATCGCGACGGCTGCGGGAGGAAGCGGGCCACCAGGGAGATGCGGCCCGCTTCGGTTGATCAGGTCCGGATCGCTCCGGTGACCCGGCCCCACAGATCGTTCCAGTCGATCTCCGGTTTGGCATCGACATTGGTCTTGTAATATTCCTCGACATTGTCGTGCGAGATCAGCACCGCCTTGCCGTAGAATTCGCGGTGTTCCGGCGGCTCCTTGGTCGGATCGAACTTGCCGATCTTGGCGTTGTAGCCGATGGCCAGACCCATGCCGCCCTGCCAGAACGGATCCGAGGTGACGGTGCAGGCGAACTCGCCGGTGCGCACCGCGTCGACCGCCGTCTTGATGCCGTCGACGCCGACGATCGGCACCTTGCCGGCGAGGTTTTCGGCCCGCAGCGCTTCCAGCGCGCCGGAACCCATATCGTCATTGGCGGCCCAGATGCCCTTGATGTCGTCGCCGAAGCGGGTGAGCAGATTGCCCATCAGGTCGAAGGCCTCGGTCGATTTCCAGTTGGCGACCTGGAAGTCGAGCAGCTTGATGTCGGGATTGGCGGCCAGCGCCGCGTCGAGGCCCTTCTTGCGTTCGATCGCCGCCGTGGTCGAGATCAGGCCGCCGAGTGCGACGATGCCGCCCTTGCCGCCGATGGTCTTGAACAGGATCTCGGCGATGGTCTTGCCGCTTTCGATGCCGTCGAACTCGATGTGCGAGACATAGTTCGGGTTGAAGTCCTTTGGGTGCAGGTCGGAAGGCTTGTTCCATTGCGTCACCACATAGGCGCCGGCCTTGGCGCAGGCCTCGACGATCGGGCGCGCATCAGGCGTGTCGTTGGGGTCGGAATTGAGCACCATGTTGCCGCCGGTCTTGGCCAGCATCGCCTTGATGTCGGCGATGCCTTTCTCGCTGTTGCCTTCCGAAACCAGCGTGACATGTTCGAGCCCGGCCCATTTGGCGTAGGCCTCGGCGCCGGTCTTCCACACCGCGTGATAGGGGTTGGAGAGCGAGCGGATCGACGTCACCAGCGTCGGCTTTTCCTGCGCGCGCAACACGCTCGGCATGGCGAGCGCCGCCACGCCAGCGGTGGCGCCTATCATCAGCGTCCGGCGGCTGACCGAAAGCGTCAAGTCTGTCTTGTCCTTCATATTCAAAACCTCCCGATTGAAATCTGTTTCCCGCCCGGCGGCATGCGCGGGGGAGCGCGGCCGGGCCTCCGATCGATGGGTTGCCAAGTTCCTCCACTTGTACGACAACCCTTCAACACGATAACCATACCCTTTCTCTTGACGCGGCACAAGCGACTTGAGATCGTTGCGTAGAGGAGAGCAGGGCAATGATTTCGCGCTGCCAAGGGAGTGAGAATGTCTGACTACATCATCGTCGGCGGCGGCTCGGCCGGCTGCATCCTGGCTGCCAGGCTAAGCGAGGATCCGGACGTGTCGGTGACCTTGCTCGAGGCCGGCCCGCCCGACACCGATCGCTACATCCATTTGCCGGTCGGCTTCTTCAAGATGACGGCGGGGCCGCTGATCTGGGGCTATGACACGGCGCCCGGCAAGGCCATCGACGGCCGCACCATGGTCTATCCGCAAGCGCGGGTGCTGGGCGGCGGCTCCTCGATCAACGCCCAGGTCTTCACCCGCGGTTGCCCGCAGGATTACGACGGCTGGGCGGCTGACAATGGCTGTGCGGGCTGGAGCTATGCCGAGGTGCTGCCCTACTTCATCCGCTCCGAGGGAAACGACACCTTCGCCGGCCCGCAGCACGGCATCGACGGCCCGCTCGGCGTTTCCAGCGGCGCGCCGCATCCGCTGACCCGCATCTTCGTCAAGGCGGCGCAGCAGGCGGGCCTGCCGTTCCGCGCCGACTTCAACGCCGGCCAGCAGGAAGGCACCGGCTTCTACCAGACGACGACGCGCCAGGGGAAACGCTCGAGCACCGCCGTCGCTTATCTCAAGCCGGCGCTTGGCCGCAGGAATTTGACGCTGCGCACCGACGCCACGGTCAGCCGCATCGTCGTCGAGAATGGCCGCGCCATCGGTGTCGAGATCATAGTCAACGGCCGCACCGAGTTGTTGCGTGCCGAGCGCGAGGTGATCGTCACCGCCGGCGCCGTCGGCTCGCCGAAGCTGCTGATGTTGTCCGGCATCGGCCCGGCCGCGCATCTTGGCGAGCATGGCATCAAGGTCGTCCACGATCTCGCCGCCGTCGGCCAGAACCTGCACGATCACATGGATGTCGACGTCGTCGCCGAACTCAACGGACCGCATGGCATCGACCGCTACAAGAAGAAGCGCTGGCAGGCTGTCGCCGGCCTCGAATATGCGTTGTTCGGCAAGGGGCCGGTGGCTTCCAACATCGTCGAAGCCGGCGGCTTCTGGTGGGGCGACCGCGCGGAGAAGACGCCCGATATCCAGTTCCATTTCCTGCCCGGCGCCGGCGTCGAGGAAGGCATCGGCTCGGTCCCCGGCGGCAATGGCTGCACGCTGAATAGCTACCATGTCCGGCCTCGCTCGCGCGGCAGTGTCACGCTCAAATCGGCGGATTTGCGCGACAAGCCGTTCATCGATCCCAACCCGTTTGCCGAACGCTATGATCTGGAGCGCGCCATCGACGGCATCGAGATCAGCCGCGAGATCCTGTCTCAGCCGGCTTTTTCGAAATACATCAGCCGCGAGCACCTTCCGGGCGTGGCCATGCAGGGGCGCGCAGCACTCGAAGCCTTCGCCCGCGAGCATGGACGCAGCGCCTACCATCCGGTCGGCTCCTGCCGGATGGGCGGCGATGCCGGGAGCGTGGTCGATCCCGAGCTGCGTTTGCGCGGACTGCAAGGCCTGCGCGTCTGCGACAGCTCGATCATGCCAAGCATCGTGTCGTCCAACACCAACGCCGCCGTCATCATGATCGCCGAGAAGGCGGCGGATTTGATCGTGGGGCGGAAGCTGCCGACGGCATAGGCAGGACGATAACCGCGAACTGCAGCGCCAGCCCCCTCTCCGTCCGCTTCGCGGCCACCTCTCCCCCATTTCATGGGGGCGAGGAAACGCTAATCTCCGAGGTCGTCGCCTTCAAAAGCTTGGGTTCCTCGCCCCCACAAAGTGGGGGAGAGGTGGCTCGGCGAAGCCGAGACGGAGAGGGGGAGCGCCATATGCTACAGTCTGCCGGCGCAGGCAGGCTCACTCCGGAAACATCTCACGCGGCGGAAAATCCGTACGGCTATAATCGACGACGATGAACTTGCCGCCCTGGTAGCGCTCGACCACCGGATTGTCTGTCACCTTGCCGCGCACGCGTTCGGCCTGGCTGTCGGAACTGTCGAGCGGCACCCAGCCGAGCTTCAGCCTGGCATCGTGCCGCCAGAAGCCGCGGCTGTTGTTGGACTGACCCCAGATGACGGAGCAATCGACACGCTCGGCCTCGGCGCAACGTTCGATCAGGCGGACAAAGTCATCGTGCGATATCCAGGTCGACAGGATCCGTTCGTCCGGAACTTCCGGCAGCACCGAGCCGATGCGGATCAGCACGCTTTCCACCGCATGCTTGTCGAAATAGAGCCTCGCCAGCATTTCGCCATAGGCCTTCGACAGGCCGTAATAGCCGTCGGGCCTGAGCAGGCAGTCCTGATCGAGGACCTCCGTCCGCTCGTAGAGCCCGACTGCATGTACCGAGGAAGGGAACACGACGCGCGCCTTCTGGCTGCGCGCCGCCTCATAGATGTGAAAACTGCCGCGCAGATTGGGGCCAAGCACCGTCTCAAAGGATTGCTCGGTGGAGATGCCGCCGAAATGCAGGATCAGGCCGCAGCCCTCGGCCAGATCGTTCACCGCCTGCTGGTCCTCGAGATCGGCGATGGTGAAGCTTGCGTTTGGCGGCAGCGGGATCGGCAAGGGTACGACATCGGTGAGCCGCAAGGTCCAGCCGAGCGCCGCCAACCTGGCGGAGAGCAGCCGTCCAATCGTGCCGGAGGCTCCGGTCAACAGCACCGGTCTTTCGGGGATCATCACGCCCTGTCCTTTCGCTGATACCGCGGACATGTTCGCGCGGAGCCGGCAAGGCGAACGAAGACTGGTCGCGGCCGGTACGCCGAAAATGTCATCATATCACCGTATAAATAATGGGTTGCCAAGGACAGCGGTTCGTTTATTGCTTGATGGCGATGAAACGTTCCTTTGGCCTTCCCCCGCAGATCAGCCGCACGGCACAGGTTGCCGACTGGTTTGCGCGCGAAATACGCGCCGGCCATATGACGAGCGGCGAGAAACTGCCGACCGAGCAGGAACTGATCGCACAATTCGGCGTCAGCCGCACGGTGATCCGCGAAGCCATGGCTTCGCTTCGATCGGAGGGCCTTGTCGTCAGCCGCCAGGGCTCGGGCGTGTTCGTCGCCGACCATGAGGCGAACACCACGTTTCGCATCGTCTCCGACGAGCTTCATTCGCTGACCGAAGTCCAGAACGTGCTGCAGCTTCGGCTTGCGGTGGAGCAGGAAGCCGCCGGCATCGCCGCCGAGAAGCGCAGCGACGATGATCTTGCCCGCATGCGCGATTGTCTTGACGCCATCGACGCCTCGATCGCGGCGGGCGAAAGCGCCATCGAGCCGGACTTCGCCTTCCACAGGGCGATCGCCTCGGCCACCGGCAATCCCTATTTCGAACGCTTCATGCATTTTCTCGGACCCGTCGTCATTCCGCGCCAAACGATGCGCCCGCGCGACGAAACGCCGGAGCAGCGGCGGCACTATCTGGAGCAGGTCCAGATGGAGCACCGCCGCATCTATCAGGCCATCGAGCGGCAGAATGTCGAAGCCGCCCGCTTCACCTTGCGCGAACATCTGGAGGCTGGCCGGGAGCGTTATCGCCGTATGGTCGATGGTCACGCCAGATCGTAGCAAGCCGTCAACTCCGGTCTTCGATCCGCTCCCGCAAATCATCCTGTCCTACGCCAGCTCCGCGACCGGCATTTTGCAGGACTGCATGAGTGCCGCGAGCTGCCGCTCCTCATCCGGCGTCAGGTCGAGCAGCGGTGACCTCACCGGGCCGCAATCTATTCCGGCAATGCGCGCGCCCGCCTTGACGATCGACACGGCATAACCGGCGCGCCGGTTGCGGATGGCAAGGTAGGGCAGGAAGAACGAGCGGATGAGATCGCCGACCTCCGTTGTGCGCCCGGCCCGCAGCGCATTGAAGAAACGCAGCGCGATCTCGGGCGCGAAATTGTAGATCGCCGACGAATAGGTCGTCATGCCGATCGCCGCGGCGGCACTGGCATGGACCTCGGCCGTCGGCATGCCGCCGATGAAGACCAGCCGGTCGCCCATGCGGTAGCGTGTTGCGGTGAGGAGTTCGATATCGCCAACGCCGTCCTTGAAGCCGATCAGGTTAGGGCAATCCTGCGCCACACGCTCGAGCGTCTCGGGCGTCAGAATGGCGTTGTCCCTGTTATAGGCGATCACACCGATGCCGACCGAGCGGCAGATGGCCGTCAGGTGGCGGCGCAGGCCTTCCTGCTCCGACTTGACCAGATAGGGCGGCAGCACCAGCAAGCCGTCGGCGCCATTGGCCTCGGCCGCCTTGGCGAATTCGACCGCCATATGCGTGCCGTAGCCGACGCCGGCCAGCAGCGGCATCGTGTCGGGCACCTCCTGCGAAGCCGCCCGCACGACGCGCTTGTATTCCTCGAGTGTCAGCGAAAAGAACTCGCCGGTACCGCCGGCGGCAAAAAGCCCGCTCGCCCCGGCTGTGCCTTGGGCCGCGACATGGGCGCGGTAACCGTCCTCGTTGAAGGCACCGTCATCGTCGAAGAAGGTCAGCGGAAAGGACAGCAGCCCGCGGCCAAGGGATCTGGTCAGTTCGGTGGGTGAGAACGTCAAAACGAATACTCCGTGCGAGGGGCCGGCCGATGGGAGGTCGGGCCGGCAAGGATTGTTCTAGCCGTGACTTGCCGGCAGGTTCATACGAGGCCCGGCCGGACTTCGGCCGCGGCGGCGTCGATCGCCCTGGTGCCCAGGCCCGACTTGACGATGCGGATCAGTTCCTCTTCGCTGGTATCAGCCGTGGACGCGTCGAGCGCGACCTCGCCCGAATGCAGGAAGTTGATGCGGTCGCAGACTTCGAAAATCTGGTTGTAGTTGTGGACGATCAGGATCACCGAGACCTGGCGCTGCTGGCGCAGATTCTGGATCAGGCCCAGCACATGCGCGCTCTCGCGCACGCCCAGTGCCGCCAGCGGTTCGTCGAGCACCAGGATCTTCGGCGACGAATAGATCGAGCGGGCAACCGCAATGCACTGGCGCTGTCCGCCCGACAGGAGATCGACCGTGCTGTTGACGCTGGGGATCGTGATGCCGAGCGTATCTAGATAGAGCTGCGCCTGTTCGCGCATCTTCCTGTTGTCCAGCAGGTTCAGGCCGAGGAAGCGCTTGTGGTACTCGCGGCCGAGGAACATGTTGTGGAAGACGCTGAGGTCGCCGATCAGCGCAAGGTCCTGGTAGACGGTCTCGATGCCCTGGGCGCGGGCATCGCGCGGCGAAGCGAAACGCACCTCCTTGCCTTGCGAGACGATGGTGCCGGTGTCGGGCTGGTGGAAGCCGGACAGGATCTTGATCAGCGTCGACTTGCCGGCGCCATTGTCGCCGACCAGGGCCAGGACTTCGCCCTGGCGCAATTTGATCGAGACATCGACCAGCGCCGTGACGGCACCGAAGCTCTTGGAGATGTTGGACATCTCCAGCACGACGGGCGCGTCGGACGCGAGCGGCGGAATGGTTGGCGAATTCATACGCGCCTCCGTGTGCGCAGGCGGTCGACCTGGATTGAGAGGATCATCGCGGCGATGATGGCCGCGCCGAGATAGATGTCGGATACGGTGGCCTGGGCGCCGATCATTACCAGGCCGTTGTTGAGCGAAGCGACGACGAAGGCGCCGATCAGCGCGCCGATGACGGTGCCGGAGCCGCCCAGCAGCGAGGTGCCGCCGATGACCGCGGCCGCGATCGCCTGCAAGGTAAGGAACGGGCTGCCCGCCTGCGGGTCGGCCGAGGTGAACTGGGCGGTGTTGATGATGCCGGCAAAGGCCGCACAGCCGCCGGCGATCATGAAATTGTAGATCTTCATG
>NZ_JBFUGJ010000101.1:0-17712 GCF_056402975.1 Mesorhizobium sp. P3_A9
TTGTCATGGTGGTAGACGCCGGCACCGCACGGTCCTCTAACGGCCTGACATCACTCCCGCCTGCCAGTGTCCCCGAGACTTACTGACCCGCGGCACAGTCTCGTTGACATGGTGCGGCCTGGCTACCAGGGCGCGATCAACGATGCAGCCCTGTGCGGTTGCTTACCGTAGGGTTACGACTGACCACGCAGATCAGGCGCCAATAGACATCAAATGTTCAGGATAGCTTGGCATAGTTGTTTATTGCGGACGACCGGATGGCTGGGATGGATGTTCAGAGGAAGACGGTTGAGGCCCCATCGATTGTGTCAGATCCGATGCCCCTCGACGTACAGGATGACCCTGCCATAACCGCGGAAGTGGAGCGGTTGCTGGCGCGCCGCACGCGCGATATCCGCCTCAAAGGCGAGATCAAACACCTCTTTCGAGCCCGTGTCTGGTCGCAGACGGCGAAGATCATCCGAGCCTGGATGATCTGGGTTGCTATTTTGGATGTGCTGACCCTGGCGCTCTACATGTTGATGCTTCCAAAGGCGATTGCGGTGTCCATGCTCCTGCCTGGCGCCATCATTCCGCCCGTCGTCATCGCGATCGTCCTTGTCTGGCAAAAACCGCAGGCGCCCTGGCTCCAGGGGACTTCGTTGATCGCGGGCATGTTCCTGATCTTGCTGTCGATTGCACTGGTCGGGGTAAGCGCTGGTGGCGAGTTCTACGAACGGCACTTGAACATCATGCTGTTCGTGGCCATCACGGCCATCATCATCTTCGGCATCCCGCTGGCCTGGACGATGAGTATTGCTGGCTTGGCGCTCGGTCTCTATCTCGTTTTTCAGATGCAGAACCCAAGCATCACATTTGGGAGCGCAGTGGCTGCGACGCTGTTCTTCGCCAGTGGTATCTTCGCAACAGTCGCCGCGCGGCGCATCATGACAATCCTCGCTCAAAAGACGTTCCTGTTTGAGCTTCGCGACCGGCGCAGAGTCGCCGAACTGGCGGAAGCGAACGATCGGCTGGAGATGCTGGCGAGAACCGATCCGCTCACCGGCATCGCCAACCGGCGCTGGATGACGGAAACGCTCGACCGCCTATGGGGCGGTGGCAGAAAATGCTCCGACGGTGCCGCTATGCTGATGTGCGACATCGACAACTTCAAGAAGCTGAACGATCACCTCGGCCATGCCGAGGGCGATCGCTGTCTTGTCGAGGTCGCCAGCATTATCCAGGAGAACGTGAGGCGCGACCGCGATCACGTGGCCCGCTACGGCGGCGAAGAGTTCCTCGTGCTTCTGCCCGGGGCGGACGAAGAAGAGGCCATTTCCGTGGCTGAGAGAATTCGCAGGAGTGTTGAGGCCGCTGCTTTTCCCAATCCTGCATCCCGCGTGTCCCGCCGCGTCACCCTCAGCATTGGAGTTGCAGTTCAGAGAGCTGACGACGACATCTCACCGGAGCAGCTACAGCGGCATGCGGATGCGGCACTCTATCTTGCCAAGCAAACCGGCCGCAACAGAGTGCTGCTCCACAGAGCGGCGTCATCCGAGCGCAAACATATTCAATCGACACGGTGATGCCGTCGAGTAGGCGCGCGACGCGATAATAGAATAATCGCTTCGCTACTCCGTGTTTGAACGATCGAGGAAATGCGAACGTTTTCACCCGAAGCTGACTTACGCAGGCACGACGTGAACGGCAGCTTTGCGCCTCAAGCCGGTCATAAAAGCTAGCTTTGGCTTTCCCTGGAAGCAGACGTGGCCGCCACTCAGGTTGAACTCGGCGGGAGAGGCGTCAGACGACCGTACTTAAGGCGAGAGGCGTCTGTTTTCACCAAGATTTGGCGACGGAAAAATTAACAGAATCATCACCGTAAGGTGAGTTGTGGAACCTGAAACGTTGCATAAGATCAGCCAGGATGAGCCTCAAACCGAGATACGCCGCACGCCCCCGCGCAGCGACGGCCGCGCCATCGGAAGCGCACAATGACCTTCGATCTCATTATCCGCAATGTCCGGCTTGAAGAAGCCGGTCCGATCGTCGACATCGCCGTTGCCGATGGCAGGATCGCTGCGATCGATCCGCTTATATCAGGCGAAGCGGATGAGGAGGTCGAGGCCGGCGGCCGTTTTGCCTGCGCGGGCTTTGTCGACGCCCATATCCATCTCGACAAGGCCGGCATTCTCGATCGCTGCGCCATCTGCGAAGGTACGCTGGCCGAGGCGATCCGCGAGACCTCGAAAGCCAAGGTCGGCTTCACGGAAGCGGACGTCTACGAACGAGCGTCGCGCGTGGTTGAAAAGGCCATCATTCATGGCACGACGCGGATGCGCAGCTTCGTGGAGATAGATCCGCGCGCGGGCTTCCGGTCCTTCGAGGCGATCAAACGCGTCCGCAGCGACTACGCTTTCGCCATCGACATCGAGATTTGCGCCTTTGCCCAGGACGGGCTGACTAATGAAACCGACACTTTTACTATGCTGGACAAGGCGCTTGGCGAGGGGGCCGATCTGGTCGGCGGATGCCCTTACACGGACCCCGATCCGCGCCGTCATATCGAACTCATCTTCGACCTTGCCGAAAAATACGACGTGGCGGCGGATTTTCACCTGGATTTCACCCTCGACCCGGACAGGACGGATTTGCCGTTCGTCATCGCCGGGACGGTGGAAAGAGGCTGGCAAGGGCGCGTCGCGCTCGGCCATGTCACCAACCTTTCGGCGATGGCGCCCGATCAGGTCTCCCAGATCGGCGCGCGACTGGCCTCAGCCGGGATAGGGCTCGCGGTGCTTCCGGCGACTGATCTCTTCCTCAATGGGCGAGGCTACGACAGATTGGTTCCGCGTGGGATTGCGCCGGCTGATCGTCTTGCCAAAGCGGGCGTCGCCGTGGCGATTGCCACCAACAATTTGCTGAATCCTTTCACGCCATTCGGGGATGCATCGCTGATCCGTATGGCCAATCTCTACGCGAACGTCGCGCAACTGACGCTGGCCGCGGATATTGCCGCCGTCTTTGCCATGGTGACATCAGGCGCTGCCCGGTTGATGTCAGCGCCCTATGGTGTGGCGGTCGGGGCGCAGGCCGATATCGTTCTGCTGGACTGTGACGGACCGTTAGCGGCCGTGCGCGAAGCCGCGCCGGTGGTTGCGGGCTGGAAACGCGGCCGCAGGAGTTTTGACAACGGCCCCCGCAAAATCTTCCGACCTTGATGCCAGGCGGACGTCCAGCGGCGGCAAAAGTCGGCGTGGCATGGCCTCTATCGTTCCTCCACAATCCGCAAATAAGCCGCCGTCATGACGTAAGGAATCGCCAGAGCGCTTCGGGCGATCCCGTAGTGAGCAATCCGACTATAAGCGCGATCAGGGCGAGGAGCTGGAGCAGGACGATGCCAACGAGCGTGGAGCGGAACGGCTCCTTGCGCGTCTTGTGTCGGATCGTTTGCTGCGCGATCATGGTTCCGATGCTGCCGCCGATCATGGCAAGGGTCAGAAGCGTCGACTCGGGAATGCGTTGTAAACCGTTTTTGGCCCTGGACTTGTCGGATGCCATAGCGGCGTACGCCAGCAAATTTACCGCTAAAACGTAGCCGATGACACCGATTGTGAGCTGCCCCGTCATGCGCCCCCTCTGTCTTCGGGTATAGCCGAAGCTCGGTAGTCCGACGCGACTGACAGCGGGTCCGATCCCCGCCCCAAATCAGCCGTTTGCCCCTTACCTTTCCTCCACAATCCGCAAATAAGCCGCCGTCACGAACAGCACGATCAGCCCGAACAATATCCGCCGTGCCCCCTCCGGCATCTGCAGGATCGTCAGCAGCGTCGTCAGCACGGTGAGGATCAGGGCGCCGATGATGGTGCCGGTGTAGCCGCCGCGGCCGCCGAAGATGGAGGTGCCGCCGATCACGGCGGCGGCGACCGAGGGCAGGACCAGGGGTTCGGCGAGCGAGAGGGACGGGGCCTTGATCAGGCCGATATAGAGCAGGCCGGTGATGCCGGCGAGCATGCTTGATGTGACGTAGAGCGCGGTGATGACCTGCCAGTATTGCACGCCGGCGAGGCGGGTGGCGCGTTCATTGTCGCCGACGGCGTAGAGCAGGCGGCCGAAGCCGGTGCGGGCCAGCGTGAAGACGATGAGGGCCGCCAGCGGCAGGAACAGCAGCAGGGCGTTGGGGAAGCCCCAGGTGACGCCGGTGCCGAGCCAGGCGAGGAAGTCGGGGATTTTCGCGCCCGACGCGATCACCGTGCGCTGGTAGACTTGCAGGCAGCCGGTGCCGATCAGGCTGGTGCCCAGCGTCATGATCAGCGGGTGGACGCGGAAGACGCCGACGCCGATGCCGTTGACGAGGCCGATCAGCACCGCCGGCATCATCGCCAAGAGGAAAGCCACCGCCGGGTCCTGGCTGACGATCTGCGTCGCCATGATGAAGGCGCTCATCGTCGCCACCGTGCCGACCGAGAGGTCGATGCCGCCGGTCAGCATGGTCATGGTCTGGCAGCCGGCGAGGATCGCCAGCGGAATGGCGAATTTGATGGTGTTGCCGATCCAGCGCTCGTTGACGATGCCGGGGCGCAGGATCTGCAGGATCACCACCAGGATGACGAGCAGGATGATCAGCGGGACGAGCGGGCGGTCGGCCATGAAGCGCTTTACGCGGCGGCCGAGGGGGACGGGGGTGATCGCGGTGGTGCTCATGGGGTGGGTCCGGTTCGCGATGGGGTGGGGGCAGAGAGATCGCATCGGCGCAAAGTCCCCCTCACCCGGATTGCCAACCGAATTGCGAAGGGCAATTCGGGGCAATGCGACCTCTCCCCGAGGGGAGAGGAGGACGCCGGCGTCGATGCCCGCCTCTTCTCCCCCACGGGGAGAAGGTGGACGCGAAGCGGCCGGATGAGGGGGCCTCTCCCACGCGATCGCCTCGCAAAGGGCACCATCACCCCACCCATCATTGCCGCCCCCGCATCGTAATGAACGCGCCGAACATCACCACCGCCACCATGATCAATCCTTCGATGATGGCGGTGACGTTGGGGTCGATGGCGAGCAGCGTCAGGTCCGTGCGCACCAGGCGCAGCACGAAGACGGCGACGATGGGGCCGAGGAGGCCGCCCTTGCCGCCGCCGAGCGCGACGCCGCCCAGCACCACGGCGGCGACGCTGGCCAAGAGATAGGGGCCGGGGATGGGGGCGCCGATGCCGGTGCTCATGGTCAGCGCCAGCCCGCCAAAGGCGGCGAACAGGCCAGACAGCGCATAGGCGATGATGCGGGTGCGCTTGACCGGCACGCCTGAGCGGAACGCCGCCAGTTCGCTCGAGCCGATGGCGTAGATGGAGAGGCCAAGGCGTGAGCGCCGGAGCGGTATCCAGATGACGCAAAGGCAGACGACCAACACCAGCAGCGCCTTCGGCAGCCAGGCGTCGATGGCGTCGGGCAGGCCGGGGATCGGCACGGTGCCGGAGATCAGCGCCTTCAGCCATTCGGCGGCGGCACCGCCCGGCGCATCGAGCACCAGCAGGGCGGCGCCCTGCAGCACGAACAGCATGGCCAGCGTGACGACGATGTCGGGCACGCGGGTGACGACGATCAGCAGGCCATTGAGCGCGCCAAGGGCAAAACCCATGGCGAGCACGACGGGCACGACGAACAGCGCGTATTCCTCGCTGGCGCCCGCCATCATCGAGGCGGCGGTGACGCTGGTCAGCGCCATCATGGCGGCGACCGACAGGTCGATGCCGCCGGCGATGACCACCACAGTTTGGGCTGCGACGGCGAAGGCATAGGGCAGCACGGCGCGGGCGAGCGAGCCGAAATCATTGCTGCCATAGCTGGGCTGGATGATCATGGTCGCGATGAACAGGACGACGAAAAGAGCAAACAGGCCGACGACCCAACCCTGGCGGCGCAGGAAATGGTTCATGGGGTCGGCTCCGGCGCATCGGAGGCGTTGACGGTGGGGGCGGCCAGAATCCCGATATCGGCCTTGGCGCCACGCGGCAGGCCGTAGGCGGCGCGCATCAGCGCCGGCTCGTCGGCTTCCTCGACCGGAAAAATGTCGACCAGGCGGCCGCCGAAGATGACGATGACGCGGTCGCAGACGCGCTGCACCTCTTCCAGTTCCGAGGTGTAGAACAGCACCGACTTGCCGTGGCCGGCGAGCTCACGCAGCAGACGATAGATCTCCTGCTTGGTGCCGACATCGATGCCGCGCGTCGGGTCGAAGCACAGGATGGTGCGGGCGTCGGCCGCGATCCAGCGGGCGATGGTCACCTTCTGCTGGTTGCCGCCGGACAGGCGCTGCACCTCGCCTTGCGCGCGGGTGTCGATCTGCAGCCGCTCGATGGCGCTGAGCACTTTCGCGCGCTCGCGGCGCATGGGAATGGGCCCCCAGTTGCGCAGCGCCGCGCTGAAGGGCAGCGCGATGTTCTCGCGCACTGAGCGCTGCATGGCCAGCGCTTCCGAACGGTCGCCCGGCACGTAAGCGATGCCGGCGCGGATGGCGTCGATCGGGTGCGAAAATTTTACGCCCTGGCCGTCGACTTCGATGGTGCCGCCGGACGGGCGGATCGAGCCGGCGAGCGCCGCAAACAGCTCGTCCTGGCCCTGGCCTTCGAGCGCCACAACGCCGGCGACTTCACCATCGGCGAGATCGAAGGAGACGTCGCTGAGCTTGGTGCCGACGCGCAGATTGCGCACCGAAAGGCGCGGCTTGGCTGCGGCGGGCGCGGCCTTGTCGGCGGCGCTGCGGGCGGCGACATGCGTCTTGACGATGCGGGTGCCGAGCATCAGCTCGACGATCTTTTCTTCCACGCCCGGCACGATGTCGACGACGCCGACGGTCTCGCCGTCGCGCAGCACCGTGGCGCGGTCGCAGAGCGCCGAGATTTCGACGAAACGGTGCGAGATGAAGATCACGGCGCGGCCGGCATCGCCCTGGCGGCGCACCACTTCCAGCACCTTCTCGGCGAGGTTGGCGGGCAGGGCCGCCGTCATCTCGTCGAGCAGCAGCACGTCGGGCTCGACGGCGAGCGCGCGGGCAAGGTCGAGCACGCGCAGCACGGCCAGCGGAATGTCGCGGGCGGTGTCGCGGAGGTCGAGGTCGGGAATGCCGAGTTCACGTACCCAGGCGCGGAACGGCTCGACCGGCGTGCCGGTCAGCCGCAGATTGGACAGAACGTCGAGATCGGGGATCAGCGACGGCTCCTGGTAGACCGGCAAAAGCCCGGCGCGGCGCGCGGCGGCGGGCGAGCGGATGTCGCGGGCCTCGCCCCGGATCAGGATGCGGCCGGCATTGGCCGTAATGGCGCCGGTCAGGATCTTCACCAGCGTCGACTTGCCGGCGCCATTGGCGCCCATCAAAGCGTGGACTTCGCCGGGCAGGACGGAGAGGGACGCGTTGCGCAGCGCTGCGACCGCACCGTAGTTTTTGGCGACGCCGGAGGCGTCTAGGAGGGGGCTGGTGGTCAAATCGGGTTGTTCTCGATTTATGAGGCAGGGCTATCGCGTGTGGAGAGGCCCCCTCATCCGGCCGCTTCGCGTCCACCTTCTCCCCGTGGGGGAGAAGAGGCTGGCGCTCGTGCCGGCTCCTCTCCCCTCGGGGAGAGGTCGGATTGCCCCGAATTGCCCTTCGCAATTCGGTTGGTAATCCGGGTGAGGGGGCCTTTGCCCATATGTGACTTCCCCGCCCTTGTGAGGCAGGGATATCGGAGACTTACTCGCCCGGGCCCTTGCAGGCCACGATCTGTTCCTTCGTGTACGTCGTCCAGTCCGGGATCGAGATCGAGACCGGCCATTCGGGGCTGAGCGACGGGTCGGCGGCGGCTTTCAGCTTGGCCTTGCCTTCGTCGGTGGCGTTGTCCCAGAGCTGCGGGTCGACCAGCACGGTCTGCTGTGCCGGCTTCTTGCCGTCGAGGATCTGCAGCGCCAGCGTGACGCCCGCACCGCCGATCGAGCCGGGGTTGGTGACGGCGGCGCCGACGAGGCCCTTGACCGAGCTCAGCTGGCCGACGAAGCCGGCATTGTCGGCGCCGACCACCGGCACCAGCGGCGCCTGCGATTCCACCAGGGCGTCGACGATGACGTTGTCGATGCCTGACGTCCAGATGCCGTTGAACGGCGTTCCCGTCGACAGGAAGGAGAGGATCTGCTGCTTGGCCTGGTCCTGCTGCCAGCCGGTGAAGACTTCCTGCGCGACCTTCACATTGGGGAACTCGGCCAAAGCCTTCTTGAAGCCTTTATCGCGATCGGAGTCGGCAGAAGCGCCGGCCGCACCACGCATGTAGAACACCTCGCCCTTGCCGCCCATCTGGCCGAACAGCCATTTGGCGCCGAGATAGGCGTACTGCTCCTGGTTGTTGGAGATGATGTAGGCAGACGGTTCGGTGACCGCCTGGTCGACGGCAACGACGACGATGCCGGCCTTGGTGGCTTCTTCCAGGCCCGCCTTGATGCCGGCCGGATCGGCGGGGTTGACGACGATGGCGTCGACCTTGGCGCTGATCAGGTTGCGGATGTCCTCGAGCTGGCCGGCGGCATCGGTGTTGCGGTGGGCGATGTTGAGTTTTGCCACCTCGCCGGAGGCCAGAGCCTGCGCCTTCATGGCGCACACCATCTCCTCGCGCCAGCCATTGCCCTGGACGGTGTTGGAGATGCCGATCGTGTATTTGCCGGCGGCGGCAGAGACGCCCACCGAGGCCAGCAAGGCAGCGCCCGCAAGCAGCGGGACCACGGTCAGTATTTTCTTCATTTCAGACTTCCTCCACATTGTTTTTCAGTTTCAGTTCCAAGTCGTTGAGGCATGCCGTTCAGAAAGAGATTCAGGCGGCTCAACTCGTTGTCCTCCGCATGTCGTCGCCGACATGTTTTCCCTGGGCATGTCGTTGCCCCAAAACCGCTGGGCACTTTTGGGCGACATGCTCTTTTCCTTCATTTGATGTAGGGACGCAGCACGTCGCGGGCGAGTAGAAAACCGCGCTTCACCTGATCGTCGCTGCCTTCAAATCGCCTGTCCTCGTGTTCGATGATGACCGAGCCGTCATAGCCGGCGCGGTAGAGGCCGGAGAAGAAGCCGCTCCAGTCGACATCGCCCAGCCCCGGCATGCGCGGCACCTGCCAGCCTATCCCGGCCGAAAGGATTCCGCTGATATAAAGTCCATCATGATCAATCATCAAATCCTTGGCGTGGACATGCAGCATGTAGGGGCCGAATTCCCGGATGAAGCGGGCCTGGTCGATCATCTGCCAGACCAGATGCGAGGGATCGAAATTCATGCCGACATCGCCGCCCCAGCTTTCCAGGATACGACGCCAGACCTGCGGCGAATAGGCAATGTTGTGCCCGCCCGGCCATTCGTCATAGCTGAAGATCATCGGGCAGTTCTCGAAGGCGAGTTTTACGCCATGGTCGCGTGCGAAAGCGACGATTTCGGGCCAGACTGTCAGCGCGTCCTGCCAGTTGACGTCGACGGTTTTCGAGGCATCGCCGCCGCAGAAGGTGTTGACCACGGGCACGCCCATATTGGCSGCCAGCRCGATSACCTTCTTCAGATGGCCGATGACCGCTTCGCGGTGCGCGGCRTCGGGATGCAACGGGTTCGGGTAGTAGCCGAGGCCGGAAACGGTGAGGCTCTTTTCCGCCAGCGAGGCAACGATTTCTTGTGCCTGCGCGGGAGAGGTGGAAACAGCGTCGATGTGGCTGGTGCCGGCGTAGCGGCGGGTCGCGCCAGACGTTTTCGGCCAGCAGGCGATTTCCAGCGCCTCGAAGCCGGCAGAGCTGGCCCAGTTGGCAACCTCGCCAAGCGGCGTCTCCGCGAATGGCGCGGTGAGCAGTCCAAGTTTCATCATGCCTCCCCTGGCCGTGTCTTCACGGCCGATGTTCATAATGCCGATTGTTTGGATCGTTTCAACCTTGCGATCTCATCTTGTTCGAGACTGTGCCGGATAGCCGCCATCGGATCGTCCGAAAGCAGCTCATCCAGCGCCGATGTGACGGCCGCACGAAATGCAGGGTTCGCGGCAAGGCCGGGATCGAAAATCGTGTCGATGGCCAGTATGGCGGAGGTCAATGCCGGCGCATCGCGGCCTGTTGTGTAGGCGATTTCGGCGACCTTATCGGCATAGGGGTCCGACACCGGCCAGCGTTTGCCGAACCGTGCCGAGGCCTGGATGAGGTAGGCCATCCAGCCGGCGACGGGCACCGACAGCAGGCCGATGCTCTGGCCCTGGCTCAAGCGGTCGCGGATCGGGTTGAGCAGGCGCTGGACGATTTTCTGCGAGCCATCGGTGGCGATCTGGTGGTTGCGGTGGCGGATCGCCGTGTTCTTCAGCCGGCCGAGGCTCTGCTCGACATAGGCGAGAGGCAGGACACCGGGGACCGGCATCAATGTCGGCAGCGTTTCCTCGACCAGCATGCGCCTGATGAAGGCCGACAACAGCGGGTCGGCGATGGCATCCGACGTGTGCTGCAGCCCAGCCAGCACGCCGAGCGTGGCAAGCGTCGTCTGCGCGCCATTCAGCACCCGCATCTTGAGGTGCTCGAACGGCGTGACATCGTCGACGAAGGTCGCGCCGACCAGATCCCAGCGCGGCATGCGGCCGGCGAATTTTTGTTCGATCACCCATTGCCGGAACGGTTCGCAGACGGCGACGGCGGCATCGCGGTAGCCGAACCATTGTTCGACGCTGTCGAGGTCATCCTGCGTCACCGCCGGTGCGATGCGGTCGACCATGGCGGAGGGAAAGGCGGCGTTGGCTGATATCCAGTCGGCGAGACCATTGCCGCGCCGTTCGGCAAAGGCTCGCACGACATTTTCCAGGATGACGCCGTTGGTCGGGATGTTGTCGCAGGAGAGCAGCGTCATCGACCGGCCATGCGTGGCGCGGCGGAGCTCCAGCGCCCGCGCGAGGATGCCGGGCACGCTGCGCGGTGCCCCGGGATTGGCGAGGTCGTGGACGATATCGGGATGGTCGAGATCGAGCGCGCCGCTCGACGGGATATGGCAGTAGCCCTTTTCGGTCACCGTCATCGTCACCAGTTCGATGTCGGGTGAAGACAGCACGTCGAGTGCCGGCGCGGCGCTGTCCTGGCTGTCGACCACGCGGACAATGCTGCCGATGACGCGGGCTTCGATGTGGCTGTTTTCGCGGATCAGCCTTGTGTAGAGCCCGCTTTGCCGGCCGAGCGTATCGGCGAGGGTGGGCGGGCGGATGTTGATGCCGACAACGCCCCAGCGGTCGAACTGGAGTGACAGCAAATCGTCGGTGTATTCAGCCTGGTGGCTGCGATGGAACGCGCCGACACCGAGCTGCGCCATGCTGGGGGCGAGGGTTTTCCGGTCATAGGCTGGTGTCTGGACCGATGCAGGCAAGCGGTCGAGCAGCGCCGGGCCAAGTGTTTCGGGCGAATTCACCGGTTTGCCCCGATCACCGACTGCTCCTGGTCGATCACGGCGCCGGTCATCGGGCCGGCCGCGTCGGAGAGCAGGAAGACGGCGAGGTTGGCGATATCGTTCGGCGTCAGCAGCCTGCCGAAAGGCTGCGCGGCGTTGGCGGCGTCGAGCCAGCCGGGGCCATGGCCGAGTGTTTCGGCCTGCATCACGCGTTCGGCCGGCGTGTCGGTCCAGCCGACATTAATGCCGTTGACGCGGATGCGGTCGAAGCGGTGGGCGTTGGCGGCGTTCTTGGTCAGTGTCGCCAGCGCGCCCTTGGTGGCGGAATAGACGGCAAGTTCGGGCGAGCCGCAATGGGCGTTGATCGACAGGATGTTGACGATGGCGCCGCCCAGGCCGCGCTTCTTCATGTCGGCGATGGCAGCCTGCATCAGGAAGAACGGCGCACGCGCATTGACGGCGAACAGCGCCGCCCAGACGTCGAGGCTGGCATCGAGGAAGGAGGCGCGGTCGGTCAGGCCGGCGGCGTTGACGAGGCCGTCGATACGGCCGAAGCGCTCGATGCAGGCCTGCGCCAGAAGGGCAGGGGTTTGCGGGTCTCCAAGGTCGGCGGCGACGAAGAGGGTCGGCGTGCCGATGGCTGACAGTTCCGCCGCCACGGCGTCGCCGCGTTTGCCATCGCGTCCGGTGATCAGCAGTCCGCCGGCGCCGGCATGCGCCAGCGTCTCGGCGATGGCGCGGCCGATGCCTTGCGTCGCGCCGGTGACCAGCACGATTTTGCCTTGGAGATGAAGCTCCATTCCTCCTCCCGGAACAAAGTTTCTATTTTTCAAAATATGGAACGGCAATTCCCGATAGTCAATTGTGCCAGCATCACCTTATGTGCCGCGCCGTGCTGCGACGCCTTGGACCAGCGCCATGCCGACCGCCAGCGAGGCGGCCAGCGAGCGGAAGCCGGCAAAGTCGGATTCCACCACTTCCAGCCAGCTGTCCGACAGCCGTATCAGCGGGCTGAAAGTGCTGTCGGTGATGGTGACGATGCCGGCCTTGCGCTCATGCGCCACCGCAACGAGGTCGGGCGTGATCGAATTGTAGGGGCTGAAGGAGACGGCCAGCACCGCGTCGCGCGCGCCGATGCAGCCGACCTGGTCGAGTGCCGACGAGCCGACATTGTCGACCAGGACATTGCGCACGCCCTGCTGCGACAAGGTCAGCGACAGATAGGCGGTGACCGGGAAGGCGCGCTTGGAGCCGATGACATAGATCAGGTCGGCAGCGGCCAGCAGAGCCACCATCTTCTCGAAACTGTCGACGTCGAAGCCGGCCTCGATGCGGCCGAGCGAGGCCTGCGAGGCGCCGACCATGCCATGCAGGAAATGCAGATTTGCGTTGGGTTCGGCTTCGGTCCGTTCTTGGCCACGTCCTTCCGGCCACGAGCCCTTGACGTGCTCCTTGAACAGGCCCTGGAAATCGGAAAAGCCGGAATAGCCGAAGATCTGGGCAAAGCGCACCAGCGTCGAGGGCTGCACGCCGGCCTGCGCCGCCACCTGGGCGATGGTGCCGAGCGCAACATCGCTCGGATGCTGCCACATGAAGATCGCCACCTGGCGCAGCCGCTTGGGGAAATGCACCGTGCCGGACGACAGCACCGCGCGCAACTCCTCATAGGTCTGCGGCTGGATATAGCCCAACGCGGCAAGAGAGCGCCCACGCTTGCGCGTTGCCGCCTCGTCGGCACTGGATCGTCCGGATGATTTGCTCGCCCCACTCATGATCTCAGGCTAGCGTGGCACGATCGTATTACAATATGGAAATTGGAAATTGTGTTCGAAAGTGGTAGCCGAACTTGACGGTTGGCGCGTCGCCAATGATCTGCTCGGAGGAGAAACCATGGTCTATGCAACATCGGACGGATCGGCGGGCAAGCGCCTGCGGGTCGGCATGGTCGGCGGCGGACGCAATGCCTTTATCGGCGCGGTGCATCGGCTCGCCATGCGCCTTGACGACCAGATCGTGCTGGTCGCCGGCGCGCTGTCCTCCGACCCGGATAATGCCGCCGTCTCGGCCGCCGAGATCGGCATCGCGCCCGAGCGCAGCTATGCCGACTACCATGCGATGGCACTGGCCGAGGCCGCGCGACCTGATGGCATCGAGGCGGTCGTCATCGTCACGCCCAACCATCTGCACGCGCCGATCGCCACCGCCTTCCTCGAAGCCGGCATCGATGTCATCTGCGACAAGCCATTGTCGACGACGCTGGCAGACGCCGAGGCGCTGGTGGCGCTGGCACGAGCCAAAAAACGCCGCTTCGTCGTGACGCTCAACAACACCGGCTACGCCATGGTCCGCCAGGCGCGCGAAATGGTGGCGGCGGGCGAACTCGGGCGGATCGTGTCGGTGCATGGCGCCTATATCCAGGACTGGCTGACCAAACCGATTGACGCCGAGGGTCAGAAGCAGGCGGAGTGGCGCACCGATCCGGCCAGGGCAGGGCAGTCGGCGGTGCTGGCCGATATCGGCGTGCATGCCTTCAATCTGGCCAGCTACATCGCGGGTTGTGAGGCCGAGGCGGTGTCGGCCGACCTGTTCACCGCCGTGCCCGGGCGCCGGCTCGACGACAATGCGCATGTGATGGTGCGCTGGACGGGTGGCGCGCGCGGCACGATCCTGGCAAGCCAGACCTCGCCCGGCCACTACAATGATCTGTCCGTGCGCATCTATGGCGACAAGGCCGGCCTCGAATGGTCGGGCGGCCGGCCGGAGGAACTGCGCTTCTCCCGATATGGCGAGGAAACCCGCACGCTGGTGCGCGGCGGCCATGGCTCGACGGCAGAAAGCCAGCGCGTGTCACGCATGCCGGCTGCGCACCCGGAAGGCTATATCGAAGCCTTCGCCAATTTCTACCGTGATGCCGCCGACATTATTCGCGCGCATCGCTCTGGCGGGGTGGTGGATGCGGCGCGCGCGGCGCAGGTGCCGGATGTGGTGGATGGTGCGCGGGGTGTGAAGTTTGTCGCGGCGGCGGTGGAGTCGAATGCGGCTGGTGGGGCTTGGACGGCGGCCAGGTTTGGGTGAGGGCGGGGCGATGAGCTGCCGGCAGGGGCAATTCATCCACGGCGCTCGCCCCTCTCCGTCTCGGCTTCGCCGAGCCACCTCTCCCCCGCTCTCGCGGGGGCGAGGAACCCAAGCCTTTTGGAGTCGCAGCCTTAGAGATTAGCCGTTTCCTCGCCCCCATGAAATGGGGGAGAGGTGGCTCGGCGAAGCCGAGACGGAGCGGGGGTGGCGCTGTCCTGTGGGATTATCCGCCCGCGTCGGACTAAAGCAGCCGAAGCCTTTGATCGATCAACTGAAACAACCGCTCATCGTTGACCTCGGTGATGACGTGGATCAGCTGGCCTTCGCCGCCGCCGTTTTCGACCGCCCGCGTGCGGCCATAGAAGCCTGATTGATCGCATTCGACCTCGATCACTGCGTCAACACCCTTGAACAAGGTCGGGTCGATCAGGAACGCCGTGACGCAGGGGTCGTGCAGGCTGGCGTCGCCGCTGCCGTAATAGCGCATCATGGCGATGGCCGTCTGCATGATCGGGCTGGCGTCGCGCTCGAGCTGGTCGAACCGCGCCTTGGTCAGTGTCGCGTGGCGGGTTACGTCGAGGCCGAACATGGTCATCGGGATGCCGGATGACAGTACCACTTGCGCGGCATGCGGATCGATCCAGATGTTGAACTCGGCATCGGTCGCGGTGTTGCCGGGGCTGAAGGCAGCACCGCCCATGAAGACGATGGCCTTGATCTTGGTCGTTATGGACGGCTCCTTGATCAGCGCCAGCGCGATGTTGGTCATCGGCCCGATCGGGCAGAGCGTGATCTGCCCGGGCTCGCGCAGGATGGTGTCGATGATGAAATCGACGGCATGCTGGCCCTGGACCTGATGCGTGGCATCGGGCACGCCGAGGTCGCCAAGGCCGTCGGTGCCGTGCACCGAGGCGCCGCGCTGCACGCGCGGCAGGATGATCGGCCTGCTGCAGCCGGCGTAGACCGGAATGTCCTGGCGGCCGGCCATGGCGGTGATGCGCAGCGCGTTGCGGGTCGTCAAGGGCAGCGAGACATTGCCGATAACCGTCGTGATGCCGACGATTTCGATCTCGTCGGGCGAGGCAAACGCCAGAAGAAGCGCGATGGCGTCGTCGACGCCGGGGTCGCAATCGAGGATAATCCTGCTCTTGGCCATGCCTGAAAGTCCATTCTTTCTGTACTGGAAAAACGGGCCACCCCGGTCGGGGATGGCCCTTGTCATAAGCAGCGAAGCTGCGCCTAATTCAGCAGTTCGTTGGTGTAGTATTTCGAAGCGGGAAGGACTTCCTTGATCTGGTCGGTGTCCTTCAGCGCCTGGGCGATCGGCAGCCAGTTCTTGTCTTCCTGCATCATGTAGCCGGTGTCGCCCTTCATCAGCGCGGCGGTCAGCTTCCAGCCGGAGAGGTTGTAGGCAAGGCTGCCGCCTTCCGGATAAGCCTTGGTGAACATTTCGGCGGCTTCGTCGGGATGGTCGGCGGCCCATTCGGTCGCCTTGATTGTGGCGCGCATCCACTTCTTGGCGATGTCGCCGTGTTCGGCGAGATAGGCGGTGGAGGCAGTGTAGGTCCAGACCGGCACGTCGGGCGCGCCGGCCGCGGCACCGATCAGGCTGGTCGGGTCCTTCTTCAAGGTCTCCTGCACCTGCGGCACTAGATAGTTTTCCGTGTTGGTGGCGATGTCGATCTTGCCAGCGAGCAGCAGATTGGTGTCGGAATCCTGCGCGATGATCAGCTTGACGTCGTCCTCTGTCAGCTTGGCTGCCTTGAGCACGAAGGGCATCATCGCCTTGGTCCAGGAGTCGGTGTAGATGGCGATCGACTTGCCCTTGAGGTTGTCGAGCGAAAGCGGTTCGCCGGGACGGCCAAACAGGCCCCAATTGTTGCTCTTGGTGTAGAGGCCGATCGAGGTGATCGGGATGCCCTGCGAGGCGCCGAAGACGACGTCGGTGGTGGCCTCGAAGCCGATCTCGGCCTGGCCGACGGCGAGCAGCCGCGCCGTGGTCTGCGAGTCCGGCGGGAAGATGACGTCGACCTTGATGCCTTCGGCTTCATAAAAACCTTTTTGCTGGCCGACCAGCGTCGGGATCAGTTCGAAGTCGGCGCTCGCCCAGTCATAGACGAAGCGGACGGTGGTGAGGTCAGCGGCGCTGGCCGGAGCCGCGGCTAGGGCGGTTCCGAGGGCGAGCAGGCCCGCAGTTGCCGAGATCATCCTGGTGTAAGCACTGTGCATTGCATTCCCCTTTTTTGGTTGTTGTCGACTGGTTGAAAATTGGTGGGATTTCAGGCGGCGGCGCTGGCCTGCGCAGGTTTCCACTGCGCCCAAGCGGGTGCGGTGGAGCGCGAGCGCCAGGGTGTCATCAGCACTTCGAGCCCGAAGACGAGCAGGAATGAGCCGACGCCGATGACGGTGAGAAGCAGCATGGCGGCGTAGACGCCGGCGGTGTTCATCTGTGCGTTGGCGGTGAGCAGGTAGGTGCCGAGGCCCTGCTTCGACGACGCCGTCCATTCGCCGATGACGGCGCCGGTCACGGCATAGGTGGCGCCGATCTTGAGACCGGAAAACAACGGGCCGATGCAGGCCGGCAGTTTGACGATGGCGAAGGTGCGCAGGCCGCTGCCGCCCATCAGGCGCGCCAGGTTCAGCATGTCGCGGTCGACCGAAGMCAGGCCGTCGAGCACGTTGACGACGACCGGGAAGAACACGATCCAGGCAACGATGATCAGCTTGGGCATCAGGCCGAAGCCGAAGATGATGACCAAAGGGGCGGCGATGGCAACGATCGGCACCGCCTGCGAAATGATCAGGGCCGGCATGACCAGGCGTTGCACGACGCGGATCTGCCCCATGGCGAGCGCAAGCACGAAGCCGATGGCGGCGCCGATGACATAGCCGATCGCGGTTTCGTAGAGCGTCTGGCCGGTCAGGACCGACAGCCGCGGCCAGTTGTCGAACAGCGTCGAGAACGCCTGAGCCGGCGGCGGGATGACATAGGGCGGCAGGCCGGTGACCCAGACCAGCAACTGCCAGGCGACCAGGATCAGCGCCATGGCCACGACCCAGATCAGGAAAGGTCCTGCCGCTGCTCCAAACCGTGTGTTCATTGTTTCGCTCCTGATCTGAGCCAGAGGACTTCCAGAGGTCAGTGCCCGATTGGTGGCCAATCGGTCAGTGGTAGAGATGCTGCATGATCTGCCGCTTCAGGCCGACGAAGGTGTCGGTCGTCAGCACTTCCAGCGGCCGGGGCCTGGGCAGATCGACTTTGAGG
>NZ_JBFUGJ010000102.1:0-17692 GCF_056402975.1 Mesorhizobium sp. P3_A9
GGGCGAGAACGATCTGAGCGCTCCAGTACCTAAACGTGCTGCCCACCGTTGATGTGGATTTCCGAGCCGGTCACATAGGACGCCTGCTGCGAGCACAGGAAGAAGATAATGTCGGCGACCTCGGCCGTTTTGCCGAGCCGCCGCATTGGGATTGTCTCGACGATCTTGTCGGTGCCTGGCGACAGGATCGCGGTGTCGATCTCGCCCGGCGCGATGGCGTTGACGCGGATGCCGTGCGGGCCGAAATCATGCGCCATCTCGCGTGTCAGTGAGCCAAGTGCCGCCTTCGACGTCGCATAGGCGGTGCCGGCGAAAGGATGCACGCGGGTGCCGGCGATCGAGGTGACGTTGACGATCGAGCCCTTGGCCGCTGCTAACTCTTTGAACAACCCCCGCGCGAGCATGATCGGCGCGAAGAAATTGACCTGGAACACGTCGCGCCAGACATGCATCGGCGTGTCGATCGAATCCATGCGGCTGTTGCCGTCCTTGAGCTTGGGCGAGATGCCGGCATTGTTGACCAGCGCATGCAACTGGCCGCCATGCGCTTCCAGCCGATGACGGATTTCCGAGACGGCGATGCCGACATCYTCCTGRTCGGCGAGATCGACCTTGATGTGATCCTCGGGGCCTGCCGGCCACGGGCAATCCTCGGCAAAGGCCTGGCGCGAACAGGTGATGACGCGCCAACCCTCGCGCGAAAAGCGCTTGACCGTGGCGTGGCCAATGCCGCGGCTGGCGCCGGTCAGCACGATGGTTTTTCGGGTGTCGGTCTCGGCCATGGCTTGGTCTCCGGCGCGTGATCTAGCCGAATATGGTTACGATAGCGAGAGTCGTTCGACAGCTCGCATTGATCCTCTTTGCACGACGGGGATCTTCAGTAGCAGGTGGGGCACTCGTAGCGCAGGTTGAGGTTCGAGACGAACATAAGTACCGCCAGAACCCAAAGAACGGCGAGAAATACGATGCGGGACCTCCGGAATATGCGCCCGGATAGCCACGCCAAACCGTACGGGATAAGAAGACAGGCGATGAACGCGCCTAACATCCCGCCTATTCTCTCGGCGAGAAAGTCCGCCGGCTCAGATCTGAGATTAGGTGCCTGACGGAACAGAACGGCGCTTGCTGACATGGCCACCAGAAGCGACCATTGTTCAAAGTCCAGACGGTTGAACCTACGAACGGTTTCCATTGCTCTGTTGTCTGATACCGCTCGATCATTTGACCAATTACGGTCCGATTTTGTCAATGCCGATCAGTCGGGTAGTCGAGAGGCGAATTGCCACTCACCCGCCGCCCAGGATATCCAGGATCGAGGTCCGCTTCTTCTTGAGCGGACCGCCGACACTGCCAGGAGGGACCGGATGCCCGACCGAAGCGGTTGTGCCATTGTCCGCAGGCATGTCAAAGCCATCCGCATCGACGGTCTGGGCGGGACGCGCCGCGCGGGCTGGCGTTGGTGCCTGGGCAACAGGAGCGGCTCGCGGAACCGTCGGCGCCGGTGCCTGCTGGCCAACCGAGGCTGATGGAACCGGCGCCGGCTGGTTGTTGTCGACAGAGGGTATATCGTCGGGCACGATCGTGTCGGCTGGCGTCGATTTCCAGGTACCGGGCAGCGGCCGCACCGGCACACCTTCGTGCGCGGCGACCATGAATTCGTGCCAGGCCTGCGCCGGCAGCGCGCCGCCGGTAACCTTCTTCATCGCCGTGCCGTCATCATTGCCGAACCACACGCCGGTGGTGAGATTGGCGGTGTAGCCGACGAACCATGCATCGCGCGAATTCTGGCTGGTGCCGGTCTTGCCGGCCGAAGGCCAGGCAAAGGCGGCCTTCTTTGCCGAGCCGAACTCGACCGTGCCCATCATCATCGAGTTCATCATGCCGACGATCTCGGGTTTGACCACGCGGGGCGCGTTGCCGCCGCCGCTGTCATAGAGCACCTTGCCCTCGGTGGTGGTAATGCGACGGATAAAATGGATGTCCGGCTTGTAGCCGCCATTGGCGAACGGCACATAGGCCGAGGTCAGCTCAAGCGGCGTGACCTCCGAGGTGCCGAGCGCGATCGAGGTGTTGGCCTGCAGATCGGACTGGATGCCCATGCGGTGCGCTGCCTCGACGACAGCGTTCGGCCCGACCTCCATGGTCAATTGCGCGGCAACCGAGTTCAGCGACTTGGCCAGCGCCGTCGCCAACGTCACCTTGCCAAAGTACTTGCCGCCGTAATTGTCGGGTGTCCAGTTGCCGATCCTGATCGGCGCATCGTTGCGCGTGCTGTCGGGCGTACGGCCGGCTTCGAGTGCCGCCATATAGACGAACGGCTTGAATGCCGAGCCYGGCTGGCGGCGSGCTTCMGAGGCGCGRTCGAACTGGCTGGTCGAATARTCRTAGCCGCCGACCATGGCACGCACSGCRCCGGAATYGTCGATCGACACCAGCGCGCCCTGGGTGACGTTGAGYTTYTTGCCGCTYTCRTCGATCAGCCGGCGGATCGAYTGTTCGGCRAGCTTCTGCAGGTTCAGGTCGACSGTGGWGTYGAYGACGATGTCGCCGCGCACGKCGCCGATCAGGTCGGGCAGTTCTTCCATGATGGTGTCGGCGACATAGTTTTCCGAGCCCGTCCAGTAGGACGGCGAACGCGTTGCCGGCGCGCTGAGCGCGGTTTTCAGCTCCTTGTCGCTGATCTTGCCTTCCTCGCGCATGGCGGCGAGCACAAGCTGAGACCGTTCCTCGGCGGCCTTGGGATCGCGCGCCGGCGACAGCCGCGACGGGGCTTTCAGAAGGCCTGCCAGCAGGGCGGCCTCCGACAAAGTCACGTCTCGCGCGCTCTTGCCGAAATAGCGGCGTGAAGCCGCCTCGACGCCATAGGCGCCCGAGCCGAAATAGACCCGGTTGAGGTACATTTCGAGGATCTGGTCCTTGGTGTGCTTGTGCTCAAGCCACAGCGACAGCAGCACCTCCTGCACCTTACGCTCCAGCGTGCGGTCGGGCGTCAGGAACAGGTTTTTCGCCAATTGCTGCGTCAGCGTCGAGCCGCCTTGCGAGAAGTGTCCGCCGAGCACGTTGGTTACCATGGCGCGCGACAGCCCGATCGGGTCGACACCGAAATGCGAATAGAACCGACGGTCCTCGATGGCGATGACGGCTTCCGGAATATAGGGCGACATTTCGTGCAGGCCGACGGCTTCACCGCCGCTCATGCCCCTGTTGGCGAGAAGCTGGCCATCGGCCGAGACGATCTTGATGTTGGGGGCGCGGTCGGGGATCGACCAGGTCGTGGCCGCCGGCATCTTGGCGCCGTAGTAGATGACGACGCCCGCCACCGCGATGCCGCCCCAGATGGCGAGCACGAAGCACCAGTAGAACAGCCGGCCAAGCACGCCGAACAGGCCGCGCCGGCTTCTGCCACGCCCGCCACGCGACGATTTCGCCTTCGACGATTTGCGTTTGGCGGAGGCTTTGCGGTTGCTCGGCACGACGCGATCCTCCTCGCTCACCGAAAGACCCGGTTGGGATCGCGCCTGCGGCGGTCCCTCGAAACTCGGTTCAATGCGGTTGTCCCTGCGGTTCGCCATGCGCTGTGCTTGATATCCCCGGTGCCTATGGCGCTCCGGTTGAAGAGTAGATGCGGCGATTTAAGGGCGGGTTAAAGCAGGGTTTATGCACCCTTTTGAAATTCCTTACGATTTTCTAAATTCGTTACCGCGCATTGCCGCTGTGTGCTGGTCGGGCGGGTTAAGCAAAGCGACGCCTGCTCCCCGCTAACCGATCATCGATGCGAGGGAGAAAAAGGCCAGCGTCTGCTCTTCGCAGGTCACGGCGACGACGCTGTTCGACCGGTCGATATCGAGGCCTTTCGGGCCACCCTCCTCGGGGCTGGCCCTGCCGCGCTGAAAAGTTTCCTCGTCGAGCACGGCGACCGAACGCGCCGGCGCGCGATGCCCGTTCCAGTCACCGTCGCCGGCATAGACATGCACCATCCGGCTGCCGGCGTCGGCAACGAGGATGCGCCGATCGTCGTTGGTAAAGCGCACACCGTGCGGATAGCCGGCGTGCTGCAGAACACCCGCGGGTTCGGTGTCAGGCCCAAGCGCCGCGGACATGCGGTAAAGTTTGACGTCCTGGGTGCCGTGGCTGCTGACCGCGATCCAGCGACCCGTCATGGCTGAGCGCAATGCCGTCCGGTATATCGAGCCCACGCTCGAGCAGCCGCTGGTTGCTCGTCATGCGATAGCCGAGCCACCGGTTGACCACGTGCCTTGTGACCAGATGCGTGTAGTTGCTGCAGACCAGCAGGCTGATGCGGCCCCGCGACTCCAGCCTGACGGCAATCGAACCCGGCGAATTCAGTTTGCAAGGCCGCCTGCCCTTTATCAGGCGAATGGCTGATATCGCGCGACTCTGGCCGGCCGGTTCTTCGCGCGGCATGCTGAAGATCGCAACCAGCCCGTCGCGGTTGCCGATCGCCAGGGTGCGGTCATCGATGAAATCCAGGCCATGGATTTCGCCCATATCGTCCGATGTCAGCTCCATGAAATCGCGGATCGTGACATCGGGACCATCAGGCCCGGCCCCGATGTCGATGCGCAGGACCAGCAAGCGCTTGCGCGCATAGCCGGCGATTACCAGCAATCGGTTGTCCGGTGAAAAGCGCAAATCCTCGGTGCGTCCAATCGCCGAAAGCGCTGCCCGCACCGCCGCGCTAGCCTTGAAGCTGATCGCGGGGATCATTGGCGACCCACCTAGGGAATCAAACGACGGAAGGGATCGAGAAGTATCCAACTGCTCCCGGCCCATTGAAGACTGTTTGCCCAGCTTTGATGTTGCCGACTGAGCCTGATCGCGGGCTCTCAGGTTCCAAAGGCTGGAGGCCCACCGCCTCGCCAAGCAGCGCGCTGGCCAAGGCATTGTTCACGCCTCTTGACATGCAGCCAGCCCCAATCGACGGCAGGCTCAGTTCTGCTGGATCGAAATGCCCTTGTCGTCGATCTTGAGCTCGACGCCTTTCGGCTTGGTCTGCTCTTGGTAGACATAAATGCCGAGCGCGATGACCACGACGACGAGTGCGCCAATGAGGAGATAGAGTGTGTTCTGCTTCATGGCGCGCTCTTTCTGATGTCGAGCCTCACGCTCGTTTCAAGACTTTGACCAGTACCAAGAGGATGATGGCGCCGATCGTGGCGTTGATGATGGCAGCGAGAATGCCGCCGCCGATGGCGAAGCCGAGCCTTGGAAAAAGCCAGCCGGCGATGAAGGCACCGATAATGCCGACGATGATGTTGCCGATCAGGCCGAAACCGAAGCCGGAAACGATGAGACCGGCAAGCCAGCCGGCGATGGCACCGATGATGATGAAGACGAGCAGGCTTTCGACGCCCATGGCGATTTTCCTCCGAGCAATAGGGCGAGTACGGAGCGGAAGGCTCCGAATCGGCCCCGATATCAACGGCTTCAGGCTATGCGAAAGCAGCCTTGCTCGCCAGCGGCGCGCTCACTAGATCAATTCCAGGAAAAGTGTGAAGCGGTTTTCCGTCCGGGATTGCGTCAAAACTAATCGTCATCGTCGCTCGCGGCTGGCCGCCAACTGGTCGGCTCGACTTTTTTCTGGGTGTTGCTGTCGGTATAGACCCACCACCCGCCGTCGCGATGTTGCGCGATGGATTCGTTGACGACGCCGTCGCTGTCCTTCCACATGACAGAGACCTTGGAGCCGTCGGTCGGCGCTGTCGATATCGGCTTTCGATCGGCCATCTTATCCCCCATTGAGCCGTTGAAACTGCGCCGACAAAACGCGGCGGCTGGCATCTTGGTTCCAGTGGGCCACCGGCCAGGATCGCTCTCAGGCCATCAGCTGTGCGCAAAAATATCCTCTTCGTCCCAGCCCATCAGGTCAAGCTTGGCCCGCGTCGGCAGGAAGCGGAAGCAGGCGTCGGCTTCCTTGGTGCGGCCATCGCGTGCCAGCCGCCCGGCCAGCACATCGCGCAACCGGTGCAGATAGAGCACATCGGAGGCGGCATATTCGAGCTGCTCCGGCGACAGCGTCTCGGCCGCCCAGTCCGACGATTGCTGCGCCTTGGACAGGCCGACGCCAAGAAGCTCGAAGCAGATGTCCTTCAGTCCGTGCCGGTCGGTATAGGTCCGCGTGAGCCGCGAGGCGATCTTGGTGCAGAACACCGGTTCGGGCATCACCCCGAAGGCGTTGTAAAGCACGGCCAGGTCAAACCGACCGAAATGGAAGAGCTTCGTCACGTTGCGGTTTTTCAGCAGGCTGACAAGGTTCGGCGCCTTCTTCTGGCCAGGTGCGATCTGGATGACATCGGCGCTGCCGTCGCCAGGCGAAATCTGCACCACGCACAACCGGTCGCGATGCGGGTTCAGCCCCAGCGTCTCGGTATCGATGGCCACTGCCTCGACATTGTAATGCGTGAGGTCGGGCAGATCATGCTTGTGGAAACGGATATCGGCCATTGTCTTCTCCGGTCGCGGCGTCCACCGTCCTCGCCGCGATCCGGTGAAAAATCAACAAGAAAACTTGCTTTCCGCCGCTCAGCGCGTCAGTGCATCCAGAATACGCGCCCAGGAGCGCTGGCCCTTGTGGAAGGATGAGAGCTCGTATTTCTCGTTGGGCGAGTGGATGCGGTCGTCGTCGAGGCCGAAGCCGACCAGCAGCGATTCCATGCCGAGATAGGTCTGGAAGTCGCCGACCACGGGGATCGAGCCGCCGCTGCCGGTCGTCACCGCCGGTTTCGGCCATTCGTCGGACAGCGCGATCTTGGCCTTGGCCAGGAACGGCGAGTCGTAGGAAAGCTGGATTGCCGGCGAACCGCCATGCGGATGGAATTCGACCGAGCAGTCGGCCGGGATGCGCTCCTCGACGAATTTCTGGAATGCGTCACGGATCTTGGCGGGATCCTGCTTGTGCACGAGACGGAACGAGATTTTCGCCGAGGCTTCCGCCGCGATCACCGTCTTGAACCCCTTGCCGGTATAGCCGCCGATGATGCCGTTGAACTCGGCGGTCGGCCGCGCCCAGGTCAGTTCCAGCACCGAGCGGCCCTTTTCCCCGGACGGGATCGACAGGCCGACAGGCCCAAGGAAGGTCTCGGCCGTTTCGCCCAGCGTCTCCCAGGATTTCAGCACCTGCGTCGGCGTTTCCTCGACGCCGTCATAGAAGCCGGGGATTGTGATGTGGCCATCCTTGTCGTGGATGTCGGCCAGGACCTTGGCCAGGATGCGGATCGGGTTGGCGGCTGCCCCGCCATAGAGACCCGAATGCAGGTCGCGGTCGGCGGCCTTGACTGTGATCTCCTCGCCGACCAGCCCGCGCAGCCCGACGCAGATCGAGGGCGTGTCGCGGTCCCACATGCCGGTATCGCAGACCAGCGCGAAGTCGGCCTTGAGTTCGTCGGCATTGGCCTCGAGGAACGGTTTCAGCGACGGCGAGCCGGACTCCTCCTCGCCCTCGAACAGGATGGTGACGCGGCATGGCAGATTGCCATGCACCTGTTTCCAGGCGCGGCAAGCCTCGACAAAGGTCATCAGCTGACCCTTGTCGTCGGCCGAGCCGCGCCCTGATATCACCTTGTGGTCGAGTCCGACCTCCTTCACCGCAGGCGCGAACGGGTCGTTTTCCCACAGTTCGATCGGGTCGACCGGCTGCACATCATAGTGGCCATAGAACAGCACATGCGGCGCGCCGGCCGGCCCGTCATGATGCGCAACCACCATCGGGTGGCCTGGCGTGTCGCGCACGCTGGCATCGAAGCCGATCAGCTTGAGCTCCGCCACCAGCCATTCCGCCGCCTTGCGGCAGTCGGCGGCATAGGCCGGGTCGGTGGAGATCGACTTGATCCTGAGCAGGCCGAACAGSCGCTCSAGGCTCTGGTCGAGATTTTTGTCGAGACGGTCGAGAACGGGGGAAACTGCGGACATTTGGCAAGCCTTTCGATTCAGTGCCGGAACCGTAAAGGCAGAGCGGCGAAACGAAAAGCCCGGGACCATTGGACCACGGCACGAGCCGGCTGCCGCAAGGCAAAAAAAGACCGCCGTGGTGGAGGGGGAACCACGGCGGTCCTGTACTCGAAACGATGCGGCAGCCCGGAGAGGGGGGATAGGCTGCCGCAGTTGTCCGGGATAGGCGGGGGACGGGCCTTGCTCCGGACTCGGCGAAAACTGCCGATGACGTGTATTTGGGTCCGTGAACGTGGCGATTCAAGGGCGTCAACGTTACACTTTTGTAACGTGCTCGTGAGCAGACCCGTATAACCTCGATCTGTCAGGGTGTTGCCGGAACCGATGCCTGACGGTGTCTTTGGCATGGACCAAGCCATCGCGCCGCGCTATCCCTGCCGGCATGAAAAAAGGCGATCATCTCTTCCTTATCGACGGCTCCGGCTACATYTTCCGSGCYTATCACGCRCTGCCGCCGCTGACSCGCAAATCCGACGGYCTGCCGGTCGGSGCCGTTTCCGGTTTCTGCAACATGCTGTGGAAGCTGATGCAGGATGCCCGCAACACCGATGTAGGCATTGTGCCGACGCATTTCGCGGTCATCTTCGACTATTCCTCGAAAACCTTCCGCAACGACCTCTACCCCGAATACAAGGCCAACCGTTCGGCGCCGCCCGAGGATTTGATCCCGCAATTCGGCCTGATCCGCCAGGCAACCAAGGCGTTCAACCTGCCTTGCATCGAGATCGAAGGTTATGAAGCCGACGACCTCATCGCCACTTATGCCAGGCTGGCCCGCGAAGCCGGCGGCGACACCACCATCATCTCCTCCGACAAGGATTTGATGCAGCTGGTCGGCGATACGGTCGGCATGTACGACCCGATGAAGGACCGCCAGATYGGCATYCCCGAAGTCRTSGAGAAATGGGGCGTGCCGCCSGAAAAGATGRTCGACCTGCAGGCRYTGACCGGCGATTCSGTCGACAAYGTGCCSGGCGTGCCSGGCATCGGRCCGAARACGGCGGCGCAGYTGCTSGARCAGTTCGGCGACCTCGACGSRCTGCTSGCCCGCGCCGGYGAGATCAAGCAGGACAAAAGACGCGAATCGATCATCGCCAAYRCCGACAAGGCGCKSATYTCGCGCCARYTGGTGACGCTGAAGAACGACGTKCCGGTGACCGACGGRCTSGAYGATTTCGTSCTGCAYGMGCCSGACGGRCCSAAGCTGATCGGCTTCCTSAARACCATGGAATTCACCTCGCTGACCCGCCGCGTGGCGGAGGCGACCAGCACCGAGGCCGGCGACGTCCAGGCGGTCGCCGTCACCGTCGAACGCGCCGACAATGCGCATGGCCCCGATGTCGGCGCTGGAGCGTCGGCCCGGAGCGGTGCCGAGCCGAGCGAGGCCAACGGAGCGGCGACGACGGACACCGCGAAGCAGGGCGACACCCCTTCCCTGCTCTCAGCCTTGCGGCTGGAGCGCGCGGCAACCGGCAAGATCGACACCTCAGCCTACCAATGCATTCGCGATATCGCGACGCTAAAGGCCTGGGTCGCCGAGGCGCGAGAGGCTGGTGTCACCGCCTTCGACGTCAGGGCGACGTCGGGCGATCCGATGCAGGCCGAACTGATCGGCTTGGCGATAGCCACGGCGCCCGGCCGCGCCGGCTACATTCCCTTCGCCCACAAGAGCGGCAATGGTGACCTGCTCGGCGGCGGCACGCTCGAAAACCAGATTCCGCTTCGCGAGGCGCTGGCGGTGCTGAAACCGATGCTTGAGGACAAATCGGTCCTCAAGATCGCGCAAAACCTGAAATACGATCTCGTCATCATGAGCCGCTATGGCGTCGATGTCGCGCCCTTCGACGACACCATGCTGATCTCCTATGTGCTCGATGCCGGCACCCCGCATGGTCACGGCATGGACGCGCTGGCCGACAAATGGCTTGGCCACACCCCGCTCGTGCTCAAGGATCTGACCGGCTCCGGCAAGAGCGCCGTCGGTTTCGATCAGGTCGACATCGACAGGGCGACGGCTCATGCCGCCGAAGACGCCGATGTGACGATGCGTCTTTGGCAGGTGCTGAAACCCCGGCTTGCCGCCAAAGGCCTGGTCTCGGTCTATGAGCGGCTGGAGCGGCCGCTGGTGCCGGTGCTGGCGCGCATGGAGCAGCGCGGCATCTCCGTCGACCGGCAGATCCTGTCCAGGCTGTCGGGCGAACTGGCGCAAGGGGCTGCCCGGCTCGAAGAGGAAATCTACCAGCTCATCGGCGAGCGCATCAACATCGGCTCGCCCAAGCAGCTTGGCGATATATTGTTCGGCCGCATGGGCCTGCCCGGTGGCTCCAAGACCAAGACCGGGCAGTGGTCGACTTCGGCCCAGCTGCTGGAAGACCTTGCCGCCGAAGGCCATGAACTGCCGCGCAAGATCGTCGACTGGCGCCAGCTGACCAARCTGAARTCGACCTATACCGATGCGCTGCCCGGCTTCATCCATCCGGACACCAGGCGCGTCCACACCTCCTACGCGCTGGCCGCGACGACGACGGGCCGGCTGTCATCCTCCGATCCGAACCTGCAGAACATTCCGGTGCGCACCGCCGAAGGCCGGAAGATCAGGACCGCCTTCATCGCCGACAAGGGCAACCGGTTGGTTTCGGCCGACTACAGCCAGATCGAACTGCGCGTGCTTGCCCATGTCGCCGAAATCCCGCAATTGCGGCAGGCTTTCGCCGACGGCGCCGACATCCATGCCATCACCGCGTCGGAGATGTTCAACGTGCCCGTCGAAGGCATGCCTTCGGAGATCCGCCGCCGCGCCAAGGCGATCAATTTCGGCATCATCTACGGCATCTCCGCCTTCGGCCTCGCCAACCAGCTGTCCATCCCGCGCGAGGAGGCGAGCAACTACATCAAGAAATATTTCGAACGTTTCCCCGGCATCCGCGACTATATCGAGGAGACCAAGGCCTACGCCCGCGAGCACGGCTTCGTCGAAACCATCTTCGGCCGCCGCATCCACTATCCCGACATCCGCTCGTCCAACCCGTCGTTGCGCGCGTTCAACGAGCGGGCCTCGATCAACGCCCGCCTGCAAGGCACCGCCGCCGACATCATCCGCCGCGCCATGGTGCGCATGGAGGAGGCGCTGGACAAGGCGAAGCTCTCCGCCCGCATGCTCTTGCAGGTGCATGACGAACTGATCTTCGAAACGGTCGAGGCCGAAGTCGAAGCGACGATCCCCATCGTGCGCCATGTCATGGAAAACGCGGCGATGCCGGCGGTATCGATGTCGGTGCCACTGCATGTCGACGCCCGCGCGGCGAACAACTGGGACGAGGCACATTGAGGTGAGCGAAGTGCTGCCGTTTTCAACGGCCACATTCCTCTCTTTCGCACTGGCGTCGCTCCTGATTGAACTGACGCCGGGCCCGAACATGACCTATCTGGCACTGGTTTCTGCAAGCCACGGGCGCGGCGCTGGCTTTGCCACCGTGGCGGGTATCGCCGCGGGCCTCGCGGTCATTGGCGGCATCGCCGCTCTGGGCGTCGCCGAACTCATCCAAGCGTCATCCCTGCTCTACCAGGGTCTCCGTTGGGCAGGCATAATGTTCCTGTTGTATCTCGCCTGGGAGGGCTGGAGCGCTGGAACCGATGTGGTTTCGAACAATGGCAATCGGGGCGGGACGTACTTCCTGCGCGGATTTGTCACCAATATCCTCAACCCGAAGGCGGCGATCTTCTATGTCGCCGTGCTGCCGACCTTCGTCGAGACCGGACGACCGATACTTGCCCAGGCTGTATTGCTTACCGTGACCTATGTGGCTGTCGCGACAGCCATCCATGCAACGATCGTGGTCTTGGCGGGCTCCCTGCAGCCATTTCTCGACGATCCACGGATGGAACGGATCAGCAGACGGATTCTCTCCGCGCTGCTGGCGCTCGTTGCGCTCTGGTTCGCGTGGTCGACTGCGCGTTAGGCCGCTTCAGCCCGGCACTTCGCACACACACCCCGAAACTCGATCACTGCCTTCTTGGCAGCAAAGCCGGTCGAACTCACCCACTCGTTCAGCCGGTGGTCGACGTCGTGATCCGACATCTCGGTCACTTGCCCGCACGTGTCGCAGATGGCGAAAGCGGTCATCGAATGGCTGTGGTCGTGCGGTTCGGCGCAGGCGACGAAGGAGTTGATGCTTTCCAGCCGGTGCACGAAGCCGGATTTCACCAGCGTGTCGAGCGCGCGGTAGACTTGCAGCGGCGCGCGAAAACCGCGTTCGCGCAACTGGTCAAGCAAGGTGTAGGCGCTGAGCGGCCCGCTGGCGGCTTCGAGCTTCTCGAGCACGCACACCTGGTTTTTCGTCAGCACATCCCTTGCCGCCATGGTCTCGTTCCAACTTGTCCTGCGCCATCCCCAGGCTGTTTGCCCGTGCAAACGGCCTGATCCCATTCAGATAGCGACGAACCGCCGTCTTTGCTACTGTTCTGTTGTTGTCCTGGGTCAATCGATCACGCACAGGCATATTTGATGGCGGAGCGATATTCAAAATACTGACAAAATCCTCGACGAGGATAGTTTCGCTTGGGAAATTCGATCGGGCTTGGGGAAGCAATATGATCAAATTGACACGCCGGACGCTGCTTGTCGGCRCGTCSGCGCTGAYGGYKGCCGGTRCGGTATCGTTCCGGGCMCKGGCGGCMTCGCGCACCTACCATGCGCTGCTGGTCGCCTGCACTGAATATCCTGCCTTGCCACAGAGGAATTGGCTGATCGGGCCGAAGAACGATGCCGGCCTGGTGCACGAGTATCTGCTGAAGAATGTGCCCGACCCGGTGCGGTTCGCGCCCGAAAACGTCACGCTGCTCGCTAAGGATGTGCCGGGCGCCAAGGGTTTGCCAACCCATGCGGCGATCAAGACGGCACTCGCCGATCTCGCGGCCAAGGTTCAGCGTGACGATTTCGTCTACCTGCATCTGTCCGGCCACGGCGCCCAGCAGCCGGAGAGGGTCAAGGGTGACGAGACCGACGGGCTCGACGAGATCTTCCTGCCTGTCGACATCGAAAAATGGATCAACCGCGATGCCGGTGTACCGAACGCGCTGGTCGACAATGAAATCGGCGATGCGCTCGACGCCATCCGCAACAAAGGCGCCTTCGTCTGGGCTGTCTTCGACTGCTGCCATTCCGGCACCGCGACACGCGCCGTCGAAGTCGACGACGAGCTGGAACGCAAGGTTGAATTCGCCGACCTGGTCGGCGGCGACGAGGCGGCAAGAGCGGCGGCCATCAAGACCTATGAGGACACCGTCGCGGGCGCCTCGCGCGGCCTCGACGAGAATGGCGCGCGCAAGCCCGCCTTCAACCTGACGCCGACCGGCGGCGAGCCGATCACCAAGGGCAAGCTGGTCGCATTCTATGCCGCGCAGACTGTGGAGACGACGCCGGAAATGCCGTTGCCCAAGGGCACGACGGATGCGCCGCGCTTCGGCCTGTTCACCTTCACCATTCTGTCGAAGCTCGCTGAAAACCCTGACGTTACCTATCGCCAGCTCGGCCAGGCCGTGCTGCAGCAATATTCGGCCGACAGCCGCACCCGGCCGACGCCGCTGTTCGAGGGCGAACTCGACGCGCGCGTCTTCGGCACCGACAAGACCGACGCCGTCATGCAGTGGCCCATCGTCGTCAAGGACGGTGAGGCGACGATCGGCGCCGGCCTGCTCCATCGCCTGACGCCGGGCAGCAAGCTCGCCATCCTGCCGTCGGCGCTGTCGTCGCTGTCCGACGCGGTCGGCTATCTCGAGGTGGAGTCGGCAAAGAACCTGGAGAGCCACGTTAAGCCGGTCGAGTTCGAGAAGAAACCGGCACTCAAGCTCACCGAAATTCCCGCCAACGCCTATGCGCGGGTGGCGGAGATTGCCGTCGACTACAAACTCACTGTCGCACGGCCGGCAGCAACCAAGGGACTGGAGAAGGAAGCGGCTCTGGTCAATTCGGTTCTCGACGAACTGGCCGCGGCCAAGGAGACCGGCTTCAACATCGAGCTGGTCGACCCCGGCAAGAGCGCCGAGCTGCGCTTCGCGGTGATGCGCGAAAAAGCCATTGAAGGCGCAGGCAAGGATGCGTCCGACAAGCCGGCGCTGTGGTTCCTGCCGGCATCGGGCGACGTGACCTTGAAGGATGGCAGCAAGCCGCCGCTGATCATCATCCATTCCGATGAYCGCCAGAAGCTGGTCGACGCCACGACCAGGAATTTGCGCACCATCTTCCGTGCCACCGGGCTGTCGCGGCTGGCGGCCGCCTCCGACTACAAGCCCGAGGATGTCGACGTCCAGTTCCAGGTCAAGCGCCGCGACAAGGACGGCCTTGAACCGTTGCAGGCGTCCGCGGTGCCGCGCGTCTCGCCGGGCGACGAGGTGCATGTGCTGGCCAAGAACAGCTCGGACCAGCTGGTCGACATCAACGTGCTCTATGTCGGCAGCGACTATTCGATCACCCACATCGTTGCCGAGCGCCTCGCCCCGCAGGCGACGCTCGAGGAAGGGCTGCTCGCCTTCACCGACACCAGCTTCGGCATGGAGCGGATGATCGCGGTGCTGACCGAGGCACCGCCGGAGAGCGAGAAGGAAGATTTGAGCTTCCTGGCGCAGGACGGCGTCGCCTCGATGACGCGTGGCCTCGGCCCCGCCAGCTTCTCCGACATGCTTGCCGATATCGGCGCGGCGCCGCCGACCCGCTCGGTGATGCGGCTTGCCGACAAGAGCGGCCCGAAGGGCGCGGTGATGATCTTCCCGATGGAGACGGTGCCACGCGCCTGAGCTCCGGCGCCAGGGCGGCACGGCGCTGTTGCGCCGGCTCTTGCACGATTGGCGTGATATGAGAACATTCCGGCCGAAGCCATGGTGCATGATGGCCGGACAAAAGCAGATAGGATCGATTGTGAAGAACTCTGTGTTTTCCTGGCGTGGAGCGATGGCCGGCTTGGCCGGCAGCCTGATGCTGATCGCCAACGCTTCGGCAGAGGACGCTTGCGGCCTGTGCGTCAAGCAGATCGTCACCAACTCGGAATTGGCGACGTGTTTTCTTGACCAGTACGACCAGATCGCCAAAAGCAACGGCAACGCTGTCGTGGTCGACCTCTCAAGCTGTGCCTCGCGCGGCATCGTCGAGGCATTGCCGTCGCCGACAAAGGCGCCTGCGGAACCGGACGTGCAGTTTATGGTTTCGCGCCCGCAACTGCAGTGCCTGAAGAAGCAGCTGGAGGCGCCGGGCGTCGTGCTTGATCCCTCCGCCACCATCGAACTGGACAACTGCAAATGAAGAAGCCGGGGGGCACGACAAAGCAGGCACCGATGGCCACGCCCGCCAGGGCACCGGCGGCAAAGCAGACGCTGCCGGAAACCACGGAAGGATTCCCTTGGGCAAGCAGCCATGAGATCAAGAAGGAGAGCAATCCCTTCACCGAYCGYGACTGGCGCATGCTSGTCTATGCCTGGKCGGGSATGCTGGTGCGTTTSGCCATCATCTTCACCCTGGCGTTCTCGGTCTACCAGTTCCTCGCCAACCAGGAACAGAAGCGCGTCGAGCAGACCATGTCRCTGGTCGAGCTCTGGGARACCAAGGACTWCCAGCAGGCGCAGCGGGCGCTGAAAGATCGGCTCGCGGCCCTCAATGCCAAATACGACAATCTGCTCAGCGCCAATCCTTCGCCGACCGAGGAGCAGGTTTTCCGCCAGCGCATCGGCATAGAGGCAATGACCGCCGCTGGCGGCGACATGCCGCTCGCCGATTTCAACGAGAATTTCGACCGCATCGTCTATTTCCTCAACCGCCTSKCCWTCTGCGTCGACGGCGACCTGTGTTCGCGCRARGTGACYGACGCYTATTTYCGCGACTATGCSGTCTCSTTCTGGAGYTATTTTGCCGGCTATGTCGACAAGCAGCGCAAGGCCGGTTCGCCGACTTTTGCCACAGCGATTGAAGCCTATGTGCGCAACGGGCAACCGGCGGCTGAAGCCAAATAGCGATGGGAAAGGCCGGGATCCGCGTTCGCCTCATGCGCGCCTGCCGCTGGCTGACCATGGCTGCAGCTTTGGTCACGGCCTCGGTTGCCCGCGCCGAGGACGCCCCGGATTTCCATCTCGATCTCGACACCGCAGGCCATACCGCCCGGATTGCCGACCTCGCCTTCACACCCGATGGCGAGGATATCGTCTCGGCATCCGACGACAAGACCATCCGCATCTGGGACTGGCAGAGCGGCGTGACGCTGCGCACCATACGCGGCTATCTCGGCAATGGCAGCGACGGCAAGGTCTTCACGGTCGCCGTCTCGCCGGATGGCAAGACGATCGCCGCCGGCGGCTATTTCGGCGCCAGCCTCGGCGACAAGCCGCCCTATGGCGACATCAGGCTGTTCGATTTCGCCAGCGGCAAGATCAAGGCCGTGCTCAAGGCCGCCGACTACGCGACCTATGATCTCGCCTTTTCTCCCGATGGCAAGACGATCGCCGCAGGCGGTGCCGACGGCGTCGTCTATCTCTGGAAACAGGACGACAAGGCCACGTCAGGCTGGACGCTGGACAAGAAGCTCGACGCCGATTCCTGGCACATCGACAAACTGGCCTTCGCCTCTGCCGGAGCCCGGCTGGTAGCAACAACAACCGACAATGGCATCCGGCTCTGGGATGTCGCCAAGGGCGAGGAGATCGCCTTGCCGGCAGACGCCGAGCCCTTGCGGGACATCAGCGTCATGGCGTTGGCCATCTCGCAGGACGGCAGCCTGTTTGCCACCGGCAGCAAGGACGGACAGGTCCAGCTCTGGCGCGCGGCCGACGGCACGCTGTTGCGCGCCATGCCGAGGCAGGATTTCCTCATCGGCTCGCTGACCTTCGCCAAGGGATCGCGGCTGATCGCTTCCTGCGGCTATCGCTGCGCCGACAAGCATCGCTCCATCGTCTGGAACACCGACAGCGGTGAGAAGCTGCTCGACTATGCCGGCCATGACGGCACGGTCTATGCCAGCGCCGCCAATGCCGACGGCTCGCTGGTGGCGACCGCCGGCGGCACGCGCAACGCCATCCAGGTCTGGGACCCGGCGACAGGGGAACGCAAGGCCTTGCTGCAGGGGGTGGGGGAGCCAGTGACTGCCATCGGCATCGACGCGGCGAACGGCATCATCGCCTGGAGCAATGCCAACCCTTGTCCCGAGCGCGTGGCTTGCCCGGAACAGATGGGTGCGCTGGACAAGAGGCTGGATCTGCCCACCACCGAGCGGTTCTTCGAGGATCCGCAGCCGTTGACGGAGCCGGGCTCATTTGCCCGCGCCGCGCTGAGCGACGGTGAGTGGTCGCTGCACGCCACTGAAGGCGGCAAGGACGCGCTGGAAAACGCGGTGCTGGAGATCGCCAATGGCGGCAAGGTGGTGCGATCGATCGAGAACGATGCCACCAACGGCTTTGTCCATTCGGCCTTCACGCTGATCGACAACGGGCTTGGCCTGATCACCGGCGGCAATGATGGCACGTTGCTGGAATACAAGGCCGCGACCGCCAGGGTTTCCGGCGAATTCACCGGCCATACCGGCGAAATCAACGCCATGGTCGCCTCGGAGAAGGCCGGCCTGCTGGTCACCGGCAGTGCCGACCAGACGGTGAGGCTATGGAACCTGAAGACSCACRARCTGATCGTGTCGATGTTCTTTGCCGGCTCRSARTGGATCGCCTGGATGCCGCAGGGCTAYTATTATTC
>NZ_JBFUGJ010000103.1:0-17384 GCF_056402975.1 Mesorhizobium sp. P3_A9
TCCGGTTCCCAGACCCTCGCATTGTCTATGCCGGGCAGTTTGGTCAGCGCGCGATATTCCGAGCCGAAGGCGACATACTGGTCGGTCTCGGCCATGACGGCGGGCTTGCAGGCGATCGGATCGCGCACGACGCCAAAACCATTCTTGGTGCCGACGACGAAGGTGGAGAAGCCATCGAGGTCGGAAAGCGTGCCTTCCAGCGCCTCGCCGAGGTTCTTGCCATGCGCCATCTGCGAGGAGAGATAGGCGGCCGCCACTTCGGTGTCGTTCTCGGTTTCGAATTTCATGCCTTCACGGATCAGCTCGCGGCGGACATTGTTGTGGTTGGAGAGCGAGCCATTGTGCACCAGGCACTGGTCGGCGCCGGTGGAGAAGGGATGCGCGCCCATCGTCGTCACCGCCGATTCCGTCGCCATGCGGGTGTGGCCGATGCCATGCGTGCCGGTCATCTTGCGAACGTCGAAGCGATCGACGACCGCCTCGGGCAGGCCGACTTCCTTGTAGATTTCGACGACGTCGCCTGCACCCATGATGCGGATGTCGGGGCGCAAGGTCTGGATCGTCTCGCGGGCCTCATCGATCTTGTCGGGATGGGTTCTGACGACGGCATGGGTCGATTTCACCGCGATCGTCACCGGCGCGCCGATGGCCTTGGCCAGCTCTGCTTCGAGACCGCGGAAATCGCGCTCCGGCTTGGCCGACTGGATGGTGATCTTGGCTTCATTCTTGGAGGGGGCGCCATAGATGGCGATGCCGGCACTGTCTGGACCGCGATCGCTGAGCGAGACCAGCATTTCCGACAGCATCGCGCCGAGCTTCGGCTCCAGCGACTTGTCCTTCAAAAACAGTCCGACAATTCCACACATGTCAGCCTCCCGGCGTTTCTAGCTAAGAGATCGTTTGTAGCTAAGAGATGATGTACCGAATGCGTTGCACGAATTCAATCACATGAAAAAAATTTTCCTCTAGTTACGTATGCGGCGCAATGCCGCCCTGCGAATTATCGCTGCCCTGCGCGGCATTGTGAACCCACAGGGTGTAGCGGATACGGGCGAGCTTGTAGGCGTCGAGGACCGACAGTGCGTAGATCAGGAAGCCACCGGCATGACGGCCGATAAAGCTGGCGTCGGGCGGCGCGATCTTGGCGGTCACCCACGCCAGGATCACCATGAAGAACAGAAACTGCAGCCCGCGCACCGGCACGCCCATAATGACATGGCCGCTTGCCGGCAGCACGGTTGCGGCGCCCAGGACGAGATACGGGTTTGTCGGCGCCGGCAAGGTGTCTGAACTGTTCATGCGGCTTGCCGTTCGCTTTCATTGATGGCGTCGCGCAGCGCCGACAGGGATAGGAGCAACCGTTGGACCAGCTCGGGATCGATCTGCGCATCACCGAACGCGGCCTGCCGGAAAACGCCATAACGCGCCCGCTCGGCCTCGGCCAGCAGCCAGACGATGCGCACCCCGTTTGGGGTGATCAGCAATTCCTTGGCGCGGCCTTCCGCAAACGGTTCCAGATGATCGGCGATGATGCCTTGCGGGAAACGCGTGCCCCGGCGGTCGGTCCGCAGCACCGCCTCGAGGGGAAATCCCGGAGCCTTGGGCAGCGTATGCTGGAGATGGTCAAAATTGGAGAAGGTCGTTGGCGAGCCCGGTCGCATCATCATATCGAACGTCGCCGGCACCGCGACCTTTTCGGTGATCGAAACGCTGAGCCAGCGGGCCGGGAGTTTTCGCGTCGCCAGCGTATCGACGATGGTGCGCAGCTGAACGCGTTGGCCGTTCCACGAGCCTTCCCAGGTGATGACACCGGCGGTGCCGCCCGAAACATCAGCGGCGTCCGCAATGACGGTGCGGATGCCGGCCGCGTCGACGGCGAGCGCGGCTGAGGCCCTGTTGCGGCTACGCCGCGCCAGCCACGCAATATGGAGAGCGACAGCCAGGACAATGGCCCCGGCAAGCAGTGCTGATGTCACTTCGGACATTTTATCATGTCTGGCCCGCCCAGGATCTGGACGGGCCGTCTCCCATCAATAGCCCTGCGGTTTCGGCCACGGCATGGTGAACTGGTCGCCGCGCCGCACGAATTTGTAGCGGTAGAAATGGAACCACAGCGAGATCAGGAAATAGAAGATGGTCATCGCGATCAGCTGCGAACCGAAGCCGAGGAAGATGGCGAAGAAGGTCACCACGCACAGGCAGAACAGCACGATCGCCGGCAGCGGATGGAAGGGATGCGTGTAGCCGCGGCGGATCGTGCCGAGCGGCCACTTCTTGCGGAACATCATGATGTTGATGCTCATGAACGTGTATTGCAGCACGCCCGACAGGATCGAGAAGGTGATCGCCTGGTTGAGGTCGGCGATGAAGGCGAAGGCCAGCGCGATCGGCAGTAGGAACAGGATCGAGCGGTAAGGCGTGCGGTATTTCGGATGCACCGCCGAGAACCAGCTCGGCAGATAGCGGTCGCGTCCGAGCGAGAACCAGGCGCGCGCCGCATCGTTGATGCAGCCATTGGCCGAGGCCAGCGCCGCCAGCAGCGTGGCGATGAACAGCAGGTTTTCCAGCAGTGGGCTGCCCGTCAGCTTGCCGGCGTCCCACAGCGGATAATAGGTGATGCCGAGATATTCCCAAGGCATCAGCGAGGCGCAGACATACCAGGTCATGGCGGCGGCGATCAGAAGCGTGATCATGCCTGCCATGGTGCCATAGGGCAGCGAGCGGGCCGGCGAGCGCACTTCCTCGGCCGCCTGCGTGGTGCCTTCGATGCCGAGATAATACCAGATGCCGAACTGGAAGGCGGCGATGACGCCGATCCAGCCATAGGGGAGTGCGTTGCCCGGCGTCACCAGCTCATTGAGCTTCAGCACAGCACCCTGCGTCCACGGGCTGACCGAGAAGAACAGGATGACGATCGAGATATAGGCGATTGCCGTGATGACGAAATTGACGTTGAGCGTCATCAGCACGCCGCGATAGTTGAGCCATGCCAGCACCACGATGGTGGCGGCGATGAAGGAATTGTGGGTGAGCCCTTCGACGCCGGCCTTGGCGACGATGGTGTCGCCAAGTAGGATGGCGTCGGACACTTCCAGCATCGTGTAGGCAAACACCAGGAACAGCGCGACATTGAAGGCCATCAGCGGCCCGACAATGTGCTTGGCCTGCGCGTATTGGCCACCGGCGGCGGCGACCGTCGAGGTGACCTCGGAATCGATCATGGCGACAGAGGTGTAGAGCAGCCCGACCACCCAGCAGACGATCAGGGCTGCCAGCGCGCCGCCCTTGTCGGCCGAAAAATTCCAGCCGGTGAACTCACCGACCAGAACGATGCCGACACCCAGCGCCCAGACATGGGCGGGGCCGAGCACCCGAAGAAGCGAAACCCTGTCGCCGTGAATTGCCGGTTCAAGTGCGGTCGTCATTGTTCAATCCCCACTCAAATCCGGTGTTTTTCGGCCGTAGCTTCAAGCTCGCCTTCGCGCGACGAGGTCAGAACGTCCTCGGAATAGGTCGTATCGACCTTGAACCAGTCGTAGAGCATCCACAAAGCCAGCACGACCGAGATGCCCCAGCATGCGTAAGAGAGTGAAATCCACATGGTGCGTCCCCGATTGCTTGTCTTCGAAACTCTTACTTGTCGTCGAATTTTTCGCTGATGACTTCGCGATATTCGCGGTCGGAAGCGCGGAACAGGAAGACGAAATAACCGATCAGCACCGCCGCCATGATGATCAGCGTCGGCCAGTCGATGACATAGTGGAAGCGGTTCTGGATGACGTCATGCGCGGTCTCGGGCGTGTAGCCGAGCTTTTCCCAGATCGCGGCCATGGTCGGGTTCTGGCCAAGCGCTTCCCAGGTCTTGGCGTCGAGCGCGTCGATGGATTTGGCAGCACCCGCAAAGCCGAGCTTCAGCGGCAACCACAGCGCCACGAAAATGGCGACGACAACCACGGCGATATCGAAGACTTGCCCGGCCTTGCTCTGCTCCGGTGGCGTATAGCGCGACATCTCTTGTACCCTTCAGGACTTGCGGTTGCGGGATGCGTCGGCGTTCTTGATATCGAGGCCGTAGATGAAGTCCTTGTCTTCCTTGTAGTGCTTGACCATCGCCAGGATCGCGGCCGTGTTGAAGATCAGCACGGCGGCGGCGGCAATCGCGACGACGGCCTTGATGCCGCTGTCGGGAATGTACGGCCATGTCATGAAGAGGACGAAGAGGATCGTCGCCCACAGGCAGATGATCAGCAGCGCGGATCCGCGCAAGTCGGAACGGTACAGCGCTTCGATGCGCTGCTGCATGTCTGACATCGGTTTTCCCCTTTTTTCCGACGCCCGGTTCCGAATCCGCCGCGCGCCGCCCTCTTTCAAGAGAGTGAAATTTTTTTCATAAATTCAGACCGTTTCCGGCAATTGTCAAGGCGAATTTACATTGAGTTAACCGTTTGCTCGGGGTAGCCGATTTTGCCTGACAATGAAATTATTTGCTTTCAGGGGATTGCGGCCCTCTTCCGTTTGCGATCAATATTCAAGCCAAAGCTCCGGCCTTCGAGCCAAGGAGCAGGGAACAATGGATTTTTGAACGGAGGACGATCGGATGACGGCATCCTGGAGATTCTCGACCCTGGCGGATCGCCATCGCGCGCTGGGTTCGAAGCTCGAAGACTGGAGCGGTATGGGGACCGCCTGGACCTACGACAAGGACGCCGACGAAGAGTACACCGCCATCCGCACCAAGGCCGGGCTGATGGATGTGTCGGGCCTGAAGAAGGTCCACATCACCGGCCCGCACGCCTCGCATCTCATCGATCTCGCCACCACCCGCGACGTGGAAAAGATCTACCCCGGCAAGTCGGCCTATGCCTGCATGCTGAACGAGGCGGGAAAATTCACCGACGACTGCATTCTCTACCGCACCGGCCCGAACGCCTGGATGGTGGTGCATGGCTCAGGCACTGGCCATGAGGAGTTGCAGCGCGCTTCCGTCGGCCGCGATGTGTCGCTGCGCTTCGACGACAATCTGCACGATCTGTCGCTGCAGGGGCCTACCGCGGTCGACTATCTCGCCAAGCACGTGCCGGGCATCCGCGACCTCAACTATTTCCATCACATGCAGACGCAGCTGTTTGGTTTCCCGGTGATGATCTCGCGCACCGGCTACACTGGCGAGCGCGGCTACGAGATCTTCTGCCGCGGCCAGGATGCCGGCACGATCTGGGACAGGATTCTGGACGAGGGCAAGAGCGCCGGCATCATCCCGTGCCGCTTCACCTCGCTCGATATGCTGCGTGTCGAAAGTTATCTGCTGTTCTACCCATATGACAATTCGCAAAAATACCCGTTCGAGAATGAAGGCCCCGGCGATACGCTGTGGGAGCTCGGCCTCGACTTCACCGTGAGCCTCGGCAAGACCGGCTTTCGTGGCGCCGAGGAGCACTATCGCCTCAAGGGCAAGGAGCGCTTCAAGATCTATGGCGTCCTGCTCGACGGCAAGGAGCCGGCCGACGAAGGCGCGCCGGTCTATCGCGATGGCAAGAAGGTCGGCGTGGTGACCTGCGCCATGTATTCGCCGCTGGTCAAGAAATCGATGGGCATTGCCCGCCTCGACGTCGACTGCGCGGTCAAGGACACCAAGCTCGAAATCCGCAACAAGAGCGGATCGATCAAGGCGACGGCGCAGCCCTTGCCGTTCGACGATCCCAAAAAGACCAAGCGCACGGCCAAGGGCTGAGGCATAGTCAACAGCGAGGGGTTCGAGGCACGAAGACTTAAATGGCAGCCAAAAGAATCATCAGCCGGCCGGTCTACGGAACGCTCTCTCCGCAGCCCGGCAAACATCATCTTTTCATCGCCGATGCCGAAGGTGCGCTCGCTATCTCAGACATGGCCGCAATAGCGCCGGCCGGGTTTTTCGACGGCGCCGAAATCGTCTTCATCCCGGATCCGGACGGCAACCATGTCGCCGCTCTCGAAGCGCTGAAGCCGGGGCAGTTTCATCAGGCGCCGTCCTTCGCCAGCCTGCTGCCGCGACTGAAACAGACGCTGAGCAACGCCCATATGGGCCTGCGCCTCTACCTCGCCGGCACCGAAGGTCTGATCGGTCAGGCGATGCAGGTCGCGCTCGAAGCCGGCATCGATCACACCTCGATGCAGACAGAGCATCGCGGCTCGCTGGCGCGGCGCATGCAGTGCGTGCATTGCAAGGGCATCACCGAAAACGTCACGACCCAACCGGCCACCTGTGCGCATTGCGGTCTGCTGCTTCTGGTGCGCGATCACTATTCCCGGCGCCTGGCCGCCTTCCAGGGCGTCTGCATCAATGCCGAGGATCGCTCGGAGATTCCTCCAATGGAGGAGGCATTCCCATGAGCACCGGCACCACCAAACTCGATGTCGTGGTCAGCGATGTCGTTCCGATCAACGAGCTGGTCACCCGCTTCCATTTCCGCCGGCGCGACGGGGAGCTGTTGCCGACTTTCTCCGGCGGCGCCCATGTCGTGGTCGAGATGCGCGATGGCGACCGCACAAGGCTCAATCCCTATTCGCTGATGGGCTCGCCGCTCGACACCCGCGAATACACGATCTCGGTGCGGCGCGACGATGTCGGCCGCGGTGGCTCGCTGTTCATGCACAGGTCGGTCAAGCCCGGCCTGGAGATGGTGATCAGCTATCCCGTCAACCTGTTCTCGCTCGACCTCAGGGCGAAAAAGCATCTGATGCTGGCCGGCGGCATCGGCATCACGCCTTTCATGGCGCAGACCGCGCAACTGGCCGGGGAGGGCGGCAATTTCGAACTGCACTACACCTGCCGCACCGCTTCGCTCGGCACCTATGCCGACGTGCTGCGGGAGCGTTACGACAGGCGCATCAGGCTCTATCATGACGACCGCGACGAGCGCATCGATCTCGACCGTTTGCTGTCGACACAGCCACTCGGCACGCATCTCTATGTCTGCGGCCCGGCCGGCATGATCAACTGGGTACGCGACCGCGCGGCAAGCCTGGGTTGGCCGTCGGAAGCCGTGCATTTCGAGCATTTCGCGGCACCACAGCCTGGGCTGCCTTTCGACGTGACGCTTGCCGTCACCGGCAAAACGATCAGGGTCGACGAGCAGCAGAGCCTGCTGGAAGCCATCGAGGCGGCCGGCGTCGACCCGCCCTATCTCTGCCGTGGCGGCGTCTGCGGCCAATGCGAAACCAATGTCATCTCTTACGATGGCAAGTTCATCCACAACGACCACTGGCTGAGCGAGGAAGATCATCGCTCCGGCTGCAAGATCATGCCGTGCGTCTCGCGCTTCGAGGGCAGGTCGTTGGTCTTGGAACGGTAGGAGGAAATCATGGGCATCACCTTTCGCAAGGAAACGTTCCGCGACGATTTCACCTTCAAGAACAGCCCGGAGCACATCAGGCGGTTTCCGTTCCCGTTCCACGAAGACGCCTACATGTACGCGGTCAACATCGAGCCGCATGTCGTCGGCCCCAAAGGTTCCGTCCTGGAGAACCTGATCGACGTCGACGAGCACTATGTCGCCGAGATGCAGGACCGCGCTTTGGTGCTGGCTGAGGATCCGCTGCGCTGCCAGTCGCTGCCGCATATGACGCTGGCCGGCTGGGATTTGCTGGAACTGCTGATGGAGCAGCAGGCGCTGGGTTATCCCGAACATTTCACTTTGACCCGCGACGGCGATCGCTGGCGCTGGATCAACCGGCCGCTCGGCATCGACGACACTTTCACCTTCGGCGACACCTCGACTTTGCCTTTCGGGCCGATGGAATACATCACCCGCCAGAGCCAGGGCGATTTCTGCATCCTCGACCAGCGCGACGGCAATCTGTGGATGGATGCCGGCATGGTCACCACCCAAGCCGACTGGTCGCTCGATTTCGACATCGGCATGAATTTTTTCGAATGGCACGCGCCGGTGCCGCTGGCGCATGAGAAGGGCATTTTCGTCAGGGCGCTAAAGTTCCTCACCAACATCCAGCAAGGCAAGCCGGCACGGCGCCTGAATTGGACGATGACCATCAATCCGCGCCTCGATACCAGCCCCGAAAATTACCACAAATGGGGACCGGATCGGGCGACGGTGACGCCGGAGAATGTCGGCGACAAGGTGCATCTGCGTGTCGAGTTGCAGAGCTTCTGGCGGCTGCCGCGCTCCAACGGCATCGTCTTCCCGATCCGCTGCTACTTGATCAAAATGGACGAACTGGTGACGCAGCCGAAATGGGCACGCCGCTTGCACCGCGTCATCCGCGACCTGCCCGACGAGTTGGCCAACTACAAGGGCCTGACCCGCTACCGGGCGACGCTGGTCGAGTGGCTGTCGAAGTTGGATGACGGGAGCGCTACATCGCCGGGGTTTGGGCCGGATTGAAAGGCCCCGTCATCGGCCCTTCGGGCCACCTTCTCCCCGAGAGGGGAGAAGAGACTTCGCGCGCCAGCGCTGACAACCTCCTCTCCCCTCGGGGAGAGGTCGGATTGCCCCGAATTGCTTTTCGCAATTCGGTCTCGGCAATCCGGGTGAGGGGGCTGCGGCGGTCCGACTAACCCGCGCTGTTCTGCGGATAGCAAATAATCGACAAATATCGCATCGGCAGTTTCGTCAGCTGCTCGGGTCCGTGCGGCGCGTCGGCGTCGAAGAAGAGGCTGTCGCCGGGCTTCATCGGATAGAGGTTGCTGCCGTGCCGGTAAACAACTTCGCCTTCCAGCATGTAGAGGAACTCCATGCCTTCGTGCTGGAAGGTCGGGAAGACGTCCGAATCCTCGGTCAACGTGATCAGATAGGGTTCGACGACGACACCGCTGGTGTTGGAGCCGATATGTCCCAGCAGATTGTACTGATGGCCGGCGCGCGTGCCGCGGCGCTCGACATCCAGCCCTTCGCCGGCCTTGACGAAGACAGCGCTGCGTTCCTCCTCGAAGCGGCGGAAGAAGGCTGTCACCGGAACGCCGAGCGCCCGCGACAGCGCCTGCAAGGTGGTCAGCGACGGCGAGGTGATGCCGTTCTCGATTTTCGACAGCATGCCGAGCGAAATGTCGGTGGCGACAGCGAGATCCGCGACGGTGATGCCGAGCTTCTTGCGAAACGCCCGCACCTCGCGGCCGATCGCCACCTCCAGCACTTTCTCGCGGGTGTCGCGGATGGCATGCGGGTTCTGCATCAGCGGCGCGCGGATGGTCTTGCCGTCCGCCGGGACCTTTGGCAACGGCTTTGGCTTGGCGCCGGCAAGCTCGGCCTTGGAACTGTCTTTCGCCATGTCGCCCCCCGGACGTCGCGGATTTATTTCACTCTAGGTGAACATTAGAGGTGGCGATACAGCAGCGCGGCGGTGTCGGCAAGCCGTCTTGTGTCGCACGGGCCGATCCCATGATTTCTGCCCGCGAAGGTTTTTCGCCAGGAATCCTGTCTGCGCAAACGCCGTTCCCTCAGATGTCTGTTGACAGCACCGAAGCGCCAATTAGTGTCACTGTCAGTGAAATTTGTTTCGCTGGGGAAATCAAAAAGAGGAGGCCCTGGAAATGAAAACTCGTGTTGCCGTCATCGGCGCCGGACCGTCCGGCCTGGCCCAGCTCAGGGCCTTCAAGTCGGCTGCCGACAAGGGCGCCGACATCCCTGAAATCGTCTGCTTCGAAAAGCAATCCGACTGGGGCGGCCTGTGGAACTACACCTGGCGCACCGGCCTCGACGAGCATGGCGATCCCGTGCACGGCTCGATGTATCGCTACCTCTGGTCGAACGGACCGAAGGAATGCCTGGAATTCGCCGACTACACTTTCGAGGAGCATTTCGGCCGCCCGATCGGCTCCTATCCGCCGCGCGCCGTGCTGTGGGATTACATCAAGGGCCGCGTCGAGAAGTCGGGCCTGCGCAAATGGGTGCGCTTCAACAGCCCGGTGCGCATGGTGACCTTTTCGGACGAGACGAAGAAATTCACCGTCACCGCGCATGACCGCAGCAATGACGTCACCTATTCCGAAGAGTTCGACAATGTCGTCGTCGCGTCCGGGCATTTTTCGGTGCCCAACGTGCCCTATTTCGAAGGCTTCTCGACCTTCAACGGCCGCATCCTGCACAGCCATGATTTCCGCGACGCGATGGAGTTCAAGGGCAAGGATATATTGATCATCGGCCGTTCCTATTCGGCCGAGGACATTGGCTCGCAATGCTACAAATACGGGGCTAAATCGATCACCTCCAGCTACCGCTCGAAGCCGATGGGCTTCAAATGGCCGGAGAATTGGAAAGAGGTGCCGCTGCTGCAGAAGGTTGTCGGCAAGACGGCCCATTTCAAGGACGGCACATCAAAGGATGTCGACGCCATCATCCTGTGCACCGGCTACCTGCATTCCTTCCCGTTCCTGACCGACGACCTCAAGCTCAAGACCGCCAACCGCATGTGGCCAGACAGCCTCTATGAGGGCGTCGTCTGGGAGAAGAATCCAAAACTGTCCTATATCGGCATGCAGGACCAGTTCTACACCTTCAACATGTTCGACGCGCAGGCCTGGTTCGCCCGCGACGTCATTATGGGCCGCATCAAGCTGCCCTCGGCCGAGGCGATGACCGAGCATGGCGCCAAATGGCGGGCGCGTGAGGAAACGCTGGAAGACGCCGAGCAGATGATCTGGTTCCAGGGCGATTACACCAAGGAATTGATGGACCAGACCGACTATCCCGGCTTCGATGTCGAGGCGGTCAACCAGACCTTCATGGAGTGGGAGCACCACAAGGGCGAAGACATTATGAGTTTTCGCGATCACGCCTACCGCTCGCTGATGACCGGCACTATGGCGCCGCTGCACCATACGCCGTGGCTGCAGGCGCTGGACGATTCCATGGAGAGCTATCTCGAAGTGAAGGGCGTCGCGGCGGAGTAGGCCGCTTCAATCCAAGGGATAGTCGGCAGGCGCATCCGTCTCGGTCACCTTAACGGAGAGGACGTCGCAATCGTTGGCCCAGTCCGGGCCATCGCCGCGCATCGCCATCATGTCGGCCATCAGCAGGAACTGCATGGTTCTGAGCGCCCAGTCGGTCGGCTCTTGCGGCCAGGAGAAGACGCCGGCGGCGTCGCCGCCGAACTTCACATCGTGGCAGACGAAACCGACCTCGACCTTCCAGGATCGCAGCGCCACGCCTGGCGGTGGATAGGGTGGATCCGGAAGCTCGAAGTAATTGGCGACCACGAGCTTCGTCGGCTCCGCCGGCTCGATGCTCTTGGCTTTAAGGGCGGCAATGGCGTCGTCGCGAAAACGCTCGAGCAGGCCGTCGCGCGCCAATTTGTAGGTCGATCGAAAGAAGCCGCCGGCCCAGACCGACTCGTCCTTGTCGTTGGAGATCAGCAGCGAGGCGCGGAATCGGCGTAGCCTTGGCGCCAAAACCTGCCAGTTGCACTCGACAGGGGTCGCCGGCGTCGCGATGAAATCGTCGAGAAGATCGCTGCCGCGCACATTGGCGTTCAGCACCGAGCAGTCTTCGCCGTAGATGTGCCAGAGTTGCCGAAGTTCCGCTGCCGCGATGCCGGGCTTGCGCAATTCCTCCACTGAGGCGCGAACCCGCGCGATGGCATAGGATGTTGCCGCATCCAGCGTCTCGAATCCGCGAACCATACGCTCGCCATCCGGTTCGCCGGTTTTGGCCATGTCGAAGACGAGAACGGTAAAGGGCGGCTCACCCGGCTCTGCCATTCGGCTTCTATCCCAGTCTTGCCCTGGCCTTCGCCGTCCAGGCGTTGAACAGCCGGTCGGCGACGATGCCGATGAAGGCGATGGCCAGGCCGGCGACGATGCCGCGGCCGGAATCGGCTTTGGACAATGCGATGAACACCTCCTGGCCGAGATCGCGCGTGCCGACCATGGCGCAGATGATGATCATCGCCAGCGCCATCAGGATCGTCTGGTTGACGCCGAGCATGATTTCGGGAAGCGCCAGCGGCAATTGCACGCGGAAGAAAGTCTGGCGCGGCGTGCAGCCCGACACCTTGGCCGCTTCGATCAGCGCCGGCGGCACCTGGCGGATGCCGTGATTGGTATAGCGGATCGCCGGCACCACGGCGAAGGCGACAGTGGCGATCATCGCGGTGACGTCGCCGACCCTGAACAGCATCACCACCGGGATGATGAAGCAGAAGGACGGCAGCACCTGCAGCGTGTCGATGATGGGCGTGACGATCTTCTCGAAGCGGTCGCTGCGCGCCGCCATCAGCCCGATCGGAATGCCGATCAGGCAGGCGATGAAGGCCGAGATACCGCAGAGATAGACAGTCGCCATGGTCTTTTCCCACAGGCCGGTGACAGCGCAGAAGGCGGTGAGCGCGGCGACCAGGACAGCGAGGCGCAGGCCCGAGAGCTGATAGCCGGCAAGGCCGAGCAGGAACACTGCGCCCAGCCACGGAAAGCCCTCACAGAAGGCACGCACCGGGTTGAGCACGTTGAGGATCAGCGCCACGCGGAACGCTTCGATCACATCGAAGAAGTTGATCGTCACCCAGTTCACCGCAGCCTTCCACAGCGGCGCGGTGGTGAAGGTGATCGCCTTCGGCACCGCCGCGAAAGCCGGCACGAACAGACCAAGCAGCGTTGTGACGGCAAGGATAGCGATGGCCAGCGTTAGATTGGGGTAGCGCCGCCACAGGTTCGAGCTCATGGCCTGATGGACGTGGCCCTTCGCCTGCTTGTGCGCGATGGCCTGGCTCAGCCGGTCGAGCGCGATCGCCAGCGCCACGATGGCGAGACCGGCTTCCATCGCCTCGCCAACCTTCAGCGCGCGCAGCGCCAGAAGCACGTCGTAGCCGAGGCCGCCGGCGCCGATCATCGAGGCGATGATCACCATGTTGAGCGCCAGCATGATGACCTGGTTGACGCCGACCATCAGCGTCGGCCGCGCCGAGGGCAACAGCACCCGCCACAGTTTCTGTCGCGCCGTGCAGCCGGCCATGTCGCTGAATTCGCCGATCTCCAGCGGCACGCGCGACAGGCCGAGCATCGTCGCCCGTACCATCGGCGGCGTGGCGAAGATGGCGGTGGCGATCATCGCCGAGACCGGGCTGTTGCCGAACAGCAGCAGCATCGGGATGAGATAGGCGAAGGTCGGGATCGTCTGCATCAGGTCAAGGGCAGGGGAGACAATCAGTCTTTCCGCCCACGGCTTGCGCCACGCCCAGATGCCGGCGAACAGGCCGGTGACGATGCAGAACGGCACGGCGATGGAGATCAGCGCCAGCGTCAGCATGGCGCTGGTCCATTGGCCGAACAGCGCGATGTAGAGGAAGCAGCCGCCGACCAGCAGGCTGAGTTTACGACCACCCACGGCATGGCCGGCGAGGAAGGCGACAGCGCAGACGCCGACCCAGGACAGGCGGGGCAGGACATAGGCGTCCGCGCCGTGGCCGATCTTGAAATTCTTGGCGAGCAGGTTGAGCGCGAAGTCGAGCGGCACGCCGAGCACCGCGGTGATCGAGCGCGTCAGCCATGACAGGTTCGACTTGATCCAACGCATCAGCGCGCTGACCCAGTCGGCGACCGGCACGACCGCTTCCGCTGGATAGTTGACTGCCCAGGGCACACTTTCCTGTAGTAGGAACACCACAAGCACGGCGGCAAGGGCGAGCACCCAGACAACAAGCCAGCGCTGAAGCGGCGGCCTCGCCTCGCTGGCGCTTGCGGTTACCGTCATGCGCCAGCTCTCTCGATGCCGGCCAGCAGGTCGATGACCGCTTGCGGCGTGACTTCGCCGATCGGCTTGCCGGTCCCGTTGACCACCGCGAACGGCTTGCCTGCGGAGACGATGCTGGCCGAGAAACTGGCGATCTTGGCATCGGGCGAAACCGTGCCGCCATGCTCGGCGCCGTCGCAGGCGCGCATCAGGCTGCGCGCCGAGATCACCTTGGCGCGGTCGACGTCGCGGGTGAATTCGGCGACATAGTCGGTCGCCGGATTGACCACCAGTTCCTCCGGGGTGCCGATCTGGATGACCTCGCCGTCCTTCATGATGGCGATGCGGTCTGCCAGCCGTATCGCCTCGTCGAAATCATGGGTGATGAAGACGATGGTCTTGTGCAGCATGGTCTGCAGCCGCATCAATTCGTCCTGCATCTCGCGGCGGATCAGCGGATCGAGTGCGGAGAACGGCTCGTCGAGGAACCAGATTTCCGGTTTTGTCGCGAGACTGCGGGCGATGCCGACGCGCTGCTGCTGGCCGCCGGACAATTCGCGTGGATAGAAATGCTCGCGGCCGCGCAGGCCGACAAGTTCGATGACTTCGCGCGCCCGCGCCTCGCGCGTTGCCCGGTCCTGCCCCTGGATGCTCAGCGGAAAGGCGATGTTGTCCAGCACATTGAGATGCGGCAAGAGTGCGAAATTCTGGAACACCATGCCCATGCGATGGCGCCTGAGTTCGATCAGTGCCGCATCGGAAATCTTCAACAGGTCCTTGCCTTCGAACTCGACCTTGCCGTGGCTCGGCTCGACCAGCCGCGACATGCAGCGCACCAGCGTCGACTTGCCGGAGCCGGACAGGCCCATGATGATGAAAATCTCGCCCTGGCGGATTTCGAGGTCGACGGCGCGCACCGCGCCGACCAGCCCGGCGGCAGTGACATCGGCCATGCTGGCTTTGCCGTCGCGCTCGCGGATGAAGTTGGCCGCGTTCGCCCCGAACAGCTTCCAGACATTGCGGCAGGCAAGCTTTACCGGGCGGTCGTCCGTGCCCGGTTGCATCGCCCCTTGTTCAGTCCCGTCCGCCATCCAATCGTCCTTCTGGAATATCAAGATTTGAGGCCCGGCCGATCAACGGCCGGGTCTCGCGTTTCCAGTCGGAACGATCACTGCGCCCAGGCTTTCCAGTCGGCTTCGTGGGCGGCGATCCAGGCGGCGGCGACATCTTCCGGCTTCTTGCCGTCAAGGTCGATCTCGCCGCTCATCTTGTTGAGCTCGTCGGTATCGATCGTGAAGGCCTTCGCCACCTTGTAGGCAACCGGCCATTTGTCCTTCATGCCGCTCCAGGAGTATTTCCAGATCTCGCCATGTGGCTTGCCGCAGTCGTATTTGGCGTCGGGATTCACGCCCCATTTTGGGTCGTTGTAGCACTCCGGCGTGTATTCGGGGAATTGCACCCATTCGCCCTTGTACTTGGCCGGCGCCCAATGCGGCGAATAGATCCACAGCATGATCGGCGCCTTGCGCTGATAGGCTGAGTCGAGTTCGGCGAACATCGCCGCATCGGTGCCGGCATGGATCACGGTGAAGGGCAGCTTCAGCGCCGCGACGCGCTCGTCGTCAAAACCTTCCCAGGTCACCGGTCCGCCGAGATAGCGCCCTTTCGGCGCCGTCTCCGCCGTCGAGAACGATGCGGCGCATGTCGGATCGAGCAGCGCATGCCAGTCGGGCAAGGTCGGGCATTTTTCCTTCATGTATTCAGGAAACCACCATTCTTCCTTGGCCTTCGGGCCGAGCTTGCCGAGCCGTTCGGTCTGGCCGGTCGCATCGGACGCCTTCATGGCTTCGCCGGCGGTGGTGTCCCAGAATTCCAGGCCGACATCGAGGTCGCCATTGGTCAGGCCGGTGGTCAGGCTGGAGAGGTAGTCGGCGGTCGGATATTCGACGGTATAGCCGAGCTTTTCCAGGATGCCGCCGAGGATCTTGGCGTTGAGGTTGACGCTGGTCCAGTCGAACAGCGCGATCTTAATCGGGTCGTTGGATTCCGGTGCGGCGGCTTGGGCGGAAGGCGTCAGCAGACTTAGTGTCGCGAGCGCGACGGCACTGATCGATAACTTCGAGATATAGCTGCGAAATGACATGCTTGTTCTCCTTCAAGCTGTGGCGGTTATTGCTCGTTCCCTTCTTGCGTCTTTTTCTCATTGTGTTGGAAAGGCTGGTCGTTGCGCAAGGCCGTTGCCGCCACGTCGCGGCTAAAGCCGGCGCAGGCGAAATGATGCTGAATTTCGGCGATGATGGAGTATGCCGGGAGGGTCAGCGTCATGACTGCCGATGCATCGCTGCGGGAGCGATCATCCGCGGATCAATTGCCAGTCTTGCGGCGCCCTGCAAGGTGCGAGCCATCAAGGTCCCATGATCTCGGCTGTTGGCCTGGCAAGCCCCATCTCGCCAAGCCGTTTCATAGGATGAAATTATATATACCAACGTTCATCTCGCGCAACGACTAACGCTTCGCGGATGCACAAATTCAGACTGCAGGCGAAGTCTGAGAGATGCGATCCTACCAGCAGACGTAGCCGCCATCGACGATCAGGTCGAGGCCGGTGACGAAGCTCGACGCGCGGCTGGCGAGGAACACTGTCGGCCCGACCATTTCCTCCGGCGCCGCCATGCGTCCCATCGGCGTGTCGCGCTTGAAGATCTTGATCTCTTCAGCCACCTCGGGCCGCTTGTTCATCGGCGTCAGCGTATAGCCCGGGCTGACGACATTGACGCGCAAGCCGCGATCGGCCCATTCCATGGCGAGGCTCTTCGACATGTGGATAACGGCGGCTTTCGAGGAATTGTAATGCGCCTGCGTCAGCCCGCGATTGACGATGGTGCCCGACATCGAGGCGATGTTGATGATCGAGCCCTTGCGACGCGCCAGCATCTTGCGGGCTTCAGCCTGGCAGGACAGGAACACGCCGGCAACGTTGACCTCGTGCACCTTCTGCCATGTCTCAAGCGACATCGTCTCGGCCGGCACTGAGCCGGCGATACCGGCATTGTTGACCGCAACGGTCAGCGCACCGAGCTCGGCCTCGACGCGATCGATCGCCGCCGCGAGATCGCTCTCGGATGTCACCGTGCCGTTAAGGACCAGTGCCTTGCGGCCAAGCGCCGTGATCCGGTGCGCGGTCTCGTCCAGCCCACCTTTCGACGCATGACCGAAACAGGCGACGTCGGCCCCTGCCTCCGCCAGTCCGATCGCGATTGCCTGGCCGATGCCGCTGCCGGCGCCGGTGACCAGCGCGACATCGCCGTCCAGCTTGAAAAGATCCATCGATAGCCCTCCCGAATTCAGGGGAGGGTATGCGCAGAGCCATGTTTCGATCAAGCGCTCAGCGCGCAAGCCGACAAGGGAGCGGCGATGCCTAGAAATAGCCGCTGGACGCGGCCGTGAATTCCTTCGGAATCTCGACGCCGTCGACCATGATCTTGTCGACCAGTTCGTGATGGAAGCAGACCATGCCCTTGATGCGTTCGGCCTCGTGCACCGGTTCGGGATAGTACCAGACGAGGTTCTCGTGCCGCTTCTTGGCCGTCGTCACGTGATAGTAGCTGGAGATGCCCTTGTAGGGGCAGCGCGAGATGTAGCGGCTGGGCGCGAACATATCGAGCCGCGTGTCGGCGATCGGCAGGTAGTGGCGCACCGGGTGGCCGGTCTCGAACAGGAACACGC
>NZ_JBFUGJ010000104.1:0-17305 GCF_056402975.1 Mesorhizobium sp. P3_A9
GCACATAGGTTCCCCGCCCGACTTCGCCGCTTACCAGCCCGCGCTCGCGCAGCAATTGATAGGCCCGGCCGACCGTGCCGACGGTGGTGCCGATGTCGTAGGCGAGGTCGCGCTGCGGCGGCAGTTTTGTTCCGGCACCGATCACGCCCTGATCGATGCCTGCTTCAACGGAGGCGGCAAGGCGTTGATAGAGCGGCCCGGCGCCGGCGGTCAGATCTGGAAGCCAATTTGTCATGGTGACAATTTTCTATATTGCACCGAAATGTGAGTCAATACATATCAGTCGCGCACCAAAAGGGGTGCAATTGATACTTTTGGCAGAAAGAAAATGGATACAATCGCGACAATCCGTCATTCAAGCGCCGCGTTTCCAAGCGAAACGCTACCCCCGTCAGGTCGTCGTGGCTTTGTCGGCCGTCTGGTATGGGTGGTCAGCTCGCTGGCGAAATGGATCGGACACTTGCTGGAGCGTCGCCGCAGCCGGCTGGCATTGCTGGAAATGACCGACGATCAGCTCAAGGACATCGGTGTCTCGCGCTGCGATGCCCACAGTGAGGGTATCAGACCTTTCTGGGAGTAGAGGCCGATCTCAAGCGCGTCGCGCCTGAACGGATTCATGCGACGCGCTTTAGATCGTTGTCTCTATGCATGTCGTTCTCCCAAAACCGGGGCCACTTTTGGGCGACATGCATTAACGGACCCGTTTGGTTCCGCGATGGCCGATGCCGCGATCGATAAAAACGGCAACGACGCAGATTACCAGAAACAGTGCGGTGATGGCTAGCGCCGCAATGGCGACGCTGGCTGCACCGTTCTTGGCGACGTCGAGGAAGGGGTAGGGCACCTCGCCAGCGAATGGTGCCCGTACCAGCGCATAGGCCAGATAGGCGATTGGGTAGAGCACCCACCAGGAAATGTCGCTCCACCTTGTTTTGCCGTCGGCGCCCGCTATCAGCCACCACAGCACGAACAGCACCGGCGTTACGTAGTGCAGCAGCACGTCGCAGAGCAGGAACAGGCCTTGCGGCTGCCAGAGCTGTGCGAGAACCGTGGCATAGACGATGAAGACCAGGGTGATCGAAACCGCGACACCCGCGCGCATCCGGGAGCCGGCGAAGGCCGGCAGCCACGCATAGCCACTGGACGACAGCAGCGAGGTGTAGACGAGCACCGCGCCGATGTTGGTCAGGATGGTGAAGAAGCTGAGCAGGAAGATGATCGACCCGAGCAGGCTGCGGCCGGCTTCCATCGACGCTGGAATGCTGATGCAGAACTGCAGGACGAGGCCGGCCAACCCGATGGCCAGACCCACCACCTGCAGGAAGCGGCCCATGGTCAGGCGGTCGCGGCGCAAGCCGGATTGCCGGCTTGCCAGCGGGCAATGTCCGAGCCGATGCGCGCGCCGAGCGGATCGTTCATCAAAGGCCCGAAGGCGTCGACGCGGCTCGAATTGCCTTGCGCCTGCACGACCAGCAACGGCTTGCCGCCATAATGCTTGGCCGGCACCAGCAGGAAACGCGGCGTGCCGCTGAACGAGTTCAGCTCATTGGCCATCTGATATTGCTTGAAGGCCGGGTCCTTGCTGGCGATCCAGCATTTGTGTGCGGCGATCGCCACCTGTTCCATGGCCAGCAACGAGGCGCTCTTGCCCGAGGGGACAGGCGTGCTCTTCGGGGTCGATTGGCACGACGCCAAGGCAAAGCCTGCCGCGGCAACCAGGGCGATCGTCTTGCTCTTGATCAAGCGGCACCCATCTCGAGTTCGGACAGAAAGATTTTCAGGCCGTCGGTCATCTCGCCCCATACACGCGACAAAGCCGGATGCTGCGAAGCGATCTGCTCATAGGCATCGAACTTGGGGTAGGCATTGAGCAGGTCGTGGCGGCCCGTCATGGCGCGGAAATTGTTGAAGATGAAGCGAGTCGGCGTCAGCCACGCATCGGCGAAGCTTATGTCGTTGCCGAGCGCGAAGGGACCTTGCGCCATGCGCGCCTCGATCGCCGCCAGCCCGTGATGCAGGCGGGCGAATTGGGCGTCGATCTCGGCATTGTTTCGCTTCTGGACGAAATGCAGTTCGAAAAGCTTCATCGTCGGCGTCAGCACGTCGAGATCGGTGATGCGGGCGAACATGCGCACCAGGGCGCGGTCCTTGGAATCGGGCGGCAGCAGCGCTGGTTCCGGAAACCGTTCCTCGAGATATTCGGCGATGACCACCGATTCGACGATGGTTTCACCCGAGCCGGTGATCAGCACCGGAATCCGGTTCATCGGCGAGATGGCGCGAAACTCTTCGGGGATCGGAAAACCCGGCGGCGGCGCGATGATCTTGAGCGGCACGTCCTTGATGTAGGCCAGCGCCCGCACGATCGACGAGTAGGGCGACAACGGCCGCGAATAGAGTTTCATGACCGTCTCTCTCCCCAGAGCAATGGACGTGATGTCCTTGTAAACTTTACCGCATTTGCGGTTGAAATCGTCAAGCGGCGATGCCGAGCGCACCTTCGAAGAGCGCACGACCGTCGCTGCCGCCATGGGCGGCTTCGATCAGGTTTTCAGGATGCGGCATCAGGCCGAGCACATTGCCTTGTTCATTGATGATGCCGGCAATGTCGTTGATCGAGCCATTGGGGTTGGTGCCCTCGGCATAGCGGAACACCACCTGGCCTTCGCCTTCGAGGCGGGCAAGCGTGTCAGTGTCGGCGAAGTAATTGCCGTCATGGTGCGCCACCGGCGAGCGAATGATCTGGCCCGGCTGATAGCGGCGGGTGAACATGGTGTTGGCGTTGGTGATCTCGAGCTTGATCTGCCGGCAGACAAACTTCAGCGAGGTGTTGCGCATCAAGGCGCCAGGCAACAGGCCGGCCTCGACCAGGATCTGAAAACCGTTACAGACGCCGATGACGGTTACGCCCTCGGCGGCCTTTTCGGCGACCGCCCGCATCACCGGCATGCGCGCGGCGATCGCGCCGCAGCGCAGATAGTCGCCGAAGGAGAAGCCGCCTGGAATGGCGATCAGGTCGACATCGGGGATTTCGGTGTCGGTCTGCCAGACGGTGACCGGTGGTTTTCCCGAAATCTTGGTCAGCGCCGCGATCATGTCGCGGTCGCGGTTGAGGCCAGGCAGGAGGACGACAGCTGATTTCATGGCAATTCCCGTTCGAGCAACTCAAGCAGATACCGGGGTGGAACGTGGTTGGTCAACCAGACACCATTATCGGAGAGAAAGAATGACACCCCGTCCTTCGTCATGGACGCCGAGTCGACCTGCAGGATAACACTTTTCCCGGCGCGGCGCCGCGCGACGATCAGAGCCGTTTCGACATCCTTTGACAAGTGAACATGCCGGCGTGACTGGCTGGTCAGGCCTTCGCGCAAAATGCCGGGAAGAAACGCCTCCTTGGTGCCGTGGTAGAGGACATTGGGCGGAATCGATGGCGGCAGGCCGAGATCGACATCGACACTGTGACCCTGCACGGCACGGATGCGATCGCCCTCGACGGCAAAGCGCTTCTTCGGATTTTCCTCAACGACGCGCAAAACGTCGGCGGTCGATGCGCCGAATTTTTTCTGGATGACCGCGCAAAGCGCGCCGAAATCAGCCCAGCCGTTTTCGTCGAGCGACAATCCCGCCTCCTGCGGCGCGTGCCGCAGGACCAGGCTCATGAATTTCGAGATTTGCGTGTCGTTTGCCATTTAAGAAGCGGTCGCGCCACTGTGCTTGGGCGGCTTTATTCCAGTCCGTCCATCTATCGCTTGCCGGTCTAACGAGCGCGAGGCTTCCGGTCAAACCGCTCGCGCCAGGATTTTCTTGCCAAGAAACGGCCGCGAAGTGTTCGGGCAATTACTGTTGATTAAGTCTACGCCCATGTCGGCGGTATCCGAGAGAAATGTATCGACGATTTTATACGATACGAATCCCGAAATTAACGTCTCTGCCTCGTAAGATGAAGTTGTAGAAAAGGGCAGTGGTTCGAGTGGACAGCGACAAGATCAAAGAGCGTGAAAACGTTCGACGCAGCATGTGGGTTTCGGCAACGATCATAGCATCGCTTTGCGCGTTTACTTTCATGCTGGTGTGGGATGTTAGCGCCTCTACCGGAACGCTTTTTTCGACCTGGCTTTCTCTCGATACGGACCTGGGAGCATGCGCTGTCTCGTTCACGCGCCTGCTGCTGGCAACCACGATCATCTCGGCCGGCCTGGGCGTCATATCCGCGGGGCTGGTCGTCTCGGATCTGATTGATGTCTTCAGCTACAAGAGAAGCTTTCGCGTTTACCGCAGGCTTTTCGTGGCAGGGGCGGTCCTTACAGTATTGTTGCTGGTGCCGCTTATTTCGAAAGACGTTGGGTGGTATGCGGGCGGCCGTCACGGCATGTCACGGATCGATCTCGCGAACGCCTGTGTCGCCAGCCACTACACCACTTTCTACAGACTATACTGGCACCTTCTCATCGTCGTCATCCTGGGGTGGGCCAGCATGATGGTGTTGACGATCCTGCGGCGCGCAATCATCGACGGGCGCGATCCGAACGAGCTTTCCGACGATCCGCGAGTCAGGGAAATCCAGCTGCGAGCCCTGAAATGGTCTCAGCGCCGCATGGCGGTTGGACGAATCGCGTTCAAGCTCGCGGCGACCATTCTGGCCGCGGCGCTGTTCTTTGGCGGCGCGTCGTCCATGAAACCCGCCATTGCCCGGTTCATTCACACATTCACCTGGGAACGGCAAAAAGCGAATGTGGTCGAGACCGGCATGCAATGCGTGCTGGAAGTCAAAGTCAGGCGCGAATGGGTGGAGCGGTCCCGTTCCGATTGCTCTCGCGACGCCGAAATGATCCCTTCAACGCCGACGCCGGGCACGGGTGTCTGGCGAATCACGAAAGTCCCGACCGCAAAGCTTGCCTATCGTGCTCCGGACGGTGGCCAATACTCGTTCGACGTGGTCGGAGATTTTTATGTGAACTTCCCGACGTCAGTTGGGGCCGAGATCGAGGTGCTGCGCAATCCGGCCAGCCCGGAGGGGATCGACAAGGTAGTCGATAATGGCGACATCCAGCGAATGGCCTACAAGCTGCTCATGATCGTCATTGGCGCCGTTGCGATCTACTTTTTGTGGGTTCGCAGACAACAGAACCCGCGCCCGGTCTAAGCAGATCATTGCTGGCGCCAGGAGTTGGCCGTTGTTCCAACTCCGGCCATGCCAACTCCCAATTATTGGAGAGAAGGCGGCTTCAGCCCAGCGTTACGCTGTAATTCTCGATCACCGTATTCGCCAGCAGCTTGTCGCACATGGCTTTCAGATCGGCCTCGGCTTTAGCCTTGTCGCTTTCGGCCAGCTCGACGTCGAACACCTTGCCTTGCCGCACCGCGCCGACGCCGCCGAAGCCCAGGCCGGACAGCGCGTGTTCAATCGCCTTGCCTTGCGGGTCGAGAACACCGTTCTTGAGGGTGACGGTAATGCGGGCCTTGATCACGCTGGACATGCTCCTGTTCTAAAGTATCGATCGCAGGCCGCTATCAGTGCGGCTTGCCTTTGACGCCGTCGGTCGAGGCGACAAGCACCGGACCGGTGGGGCGTGGCGGTTCATTCTCGTTCATGATGCCGAGGCGGCGTGCGACTTCCTGATAGGCTTCGACGAGSCCGCCCATGTCGCGGCGGAAACGGTCCTTGTCGAGCTTATCCTGCGTCGCCACGTCCCACAGGCGACASGAATCCGGCGAAATCTCGTCCGCGACGACAATGCGCATCATGTCGCCCTCGAACAGGCGGCCGCACTCGATCTTGAAATCAACGAGCTGGATGCCGACGCCCATGAACAGGCCGGAGAGGAAGTCGTTGACGCGGATGGCGAGCGCCATGACGTCGTCGATCTCCTGCGGGCTGGCCCAGCCGAAGGCGGTGATGTGCTCTTCCGACACCATCGGATCGTCGAGCGCATCGGCCTTGTAGTAGAATTCGATGATCGAGCGCGGCAGAACGGTGCCTTCCTCGATGCCGAGGCGCTTCGACAGCGATCCGGCGGCGACGTTGCGCACCACCACTTCGAGCGGGATGATCTCGACTTCCTTGATCAGCTGCTCGCGCATGTTGAGCCGGCGGATGAAGTGGGTCGGGATGCCCATGCGGTTCAGATGGTTGAAGATGTACTCGGAAATGCGGTTGTTGAGCACACCCTTGCCGTCGATGAYCTCGTGTTTCTTCTTGTTGAACGCRGTKGCATCRTCCTTGAAGAACTGGATCAGCGTACCCGGTTCCGGTCCCTCATAGAGGATCTTGGCCTTGCCTTCATAAATGCGGCGGCGATTTTTCATCTGAATTTTTCTCTGGATTTGCGGGCAGGCGGCAAGCGACCAGTTCCTGTCCGTCTGCCTAAATTAGTGCGGCGACGGTTGGGGTTCAATGCCGGGTCTATCCCAATCACACCGTTTGCTCAATCGGCAAATCCTTCCAATCAACCGCTTTCGGGACTGAAATGCCGCAGCGCAGCATATGACGAAGCGTATTGACCGGCCCGCGACCTTTTGGTTTGTGCTTCGGCAACACACATATCACCTGTCAACGAATCGAATTTGACCCGGAGGGACGCCATGAGCAGCATGAAAGACCGCGAAGAAGGCTTCGAGCGCAAATTTGCATTCGACGAGGAGCTTCGGTTCAAGGCCTCAGCGCGCCGCAACAAGGCGCTCGGCCTGTGGGCCGCCGAAAAGCTCGGAAAGTCGGGCGCTGACGCTGATGCCTACGCCAAGGAAGTCGTCGTTGCCGACATCGAGGAAGCCGGCGATCACGACGTGTTTCGCAAGATCCGCAAGGATTTCGATGCCGCCGGCGTCGAACAGTCCGACCATCAGATCCGCCGCACCATGGACGAACTGATGGCGCAGGCGATCGASCAGATCAAGAACACCTGATCCCGGTCGACGCAGGTTTTCGCAAAGTGCCCCACCGTTTGCGACAGAACCTGCGGCGAAAAGGATAACTGGACCAATCGACCGCCCGGCCAAGCCGGGCGGTTTTTCTTTGCCTTTGCCGTGGTTTCCGGCTGAAACTGCTGATGCTTAACGAGGAAAGAGATTAGATGTCCCTGAAGTCCCGCCTTGCCGCCGATGAAACGCTGATCACTGCCTGGTCGGGCGTGCCGGACGCCCTGACCGTCGAGATCCTCGCCAAACAGGGCTTCGATGCCATCACGCTCGACATGCAGCATGGCGGCCATCATGAGGACAGCGTGCTGCGCGGTCTCGTGCCGGTGCTTGCCGCAAACAAGCCGGCGCTGGTGCGCATTCCGGTCGGCCGCTTCGACATGGCAAGCCGGGCGCTCGATTTCGGCGCCGAGGCAGTCATCGCGCCGATGGTGAACTCGGTGGCCGACGCAAAGCTGTTCGCCGCGGCGATGAAGTATCCGCCGCTCGGCGAGCGCTCGTGGGGCCCAACCTATGCCTTTCCGCGCCACGGCAAGGGTGACTATGCCGAATGGCTGCGCGACACCAATCAGCGCACCATGGCCTTCGCCATGGTCGAGACGCGTGCCGCCCTTGATGCGCTCGACGGCATTCTCGACACACCAGGCATCGACGGCATTTTCCTCGGCCCATCGGATTTCTCGATCGCCTGGAGCAACGGCACGGTCGTCAATTCAACGCTGGAAAGCATGATGGAGACGATAGCATCGGTCGCCGAGCGCACCCGCAAGGCCGGAAAACATGCCGCGATCTATGTCGTCGAGCCGGCAATTGCTGGCCGAGTCGTATCGATGGGTTATCGCCTGCTCGCCACCGGGTCCGAGCATGCGCTGATTTCGCTGGGCGCAAAAACCCTGCTCAAGAGCATCAAGGATTCCATCGGCGCCTGACTCGGCGCGACGCTAGGCCTTCAGATCCGTCAGGAACTTGGCGAAGGTCATCGACCCCTCGGGCCAGGGGCCGAAGCCTGACTCCTGGTTGAGATGGCCGGTCTCGCCGGCATCGATGAACAGCGAGCCCCAGGCGCCGGCAATGTCCTCGGCGACATCGAAAGTGCAGAACGGGTCGTTGCGGCTGGCGATCACGATCGACGGAAATGGCAGCGGCTCGCGTGGGTAGGGGCCGAAGGTCATCAGGTGCTTCGGCTTGAGCTTGGGATTGGCGACATCGGGCGGCGCCACGAAGAAGGCGCCTGCGACCGGCTTGACGAATTGCGGGATGGCCTGCACGGCCGCCGCGACGCCAAGCGAATGCGCGACGATGACGACCGGCCGTTCGGCCTCGTTGACCGCTTTGGCCACGCTTGCCGTCCAGTCCTCGCGCACCGGCTTCGACCACTCCGCCTGCTCGACGCGACGCGCCGTCGACAGTTTCGACTGCCAGCGGGTCTGCCAATGCTCAGGCCCGGAATTGGTGTAGCCCGGAACAATCAGGATATCTGCGTCTTTGACTTTCATGCCGCTGAGATAGCGAGCGTGATTGCCTCATGCAACCGTTGAAGGGCACGATCCTGCTCACAATGGTGAACACCATGTTCGCTTTTCGCTGTCTTGTGTGAACGATCGCAATAGACGATCTGTCGTCAGGAGAGAAATAGCCGTGGGGCCGTATTTTGGCGCTGACACGACGTACAATGATTGGCGGCGCCGGGCTCCTGGCTTTGGGAGCTTCATCAAGCGTTGCCGCAACGGAGACAATGATGAGCGAACTTCCATTTGCCGCCACCACGCCGGTGAGCGTTGCCCGCGTCGGCCTGAAGGCGCGTGACGCCGAAAGTCTTGCCGCCCATTACCGCAAGGTCGTGGGACTGCAGGAATTGAGCCGTGCCGACGGCGCGATCACGCTGGGTGCCGGCAGCCGTCCGCTGCTGGTGCTCGAGCCGGACACCTCCGCCAAGCCGGACGATCCGCGCAGCGCCGGCCTTTTCCACACGGCTTTCCTGTTGCCCAGCCGCGCCGATCTCGGCCGCTGGATCAACCACGCCATATCAGACAAGATCTCCATTGACGGCGCTTCGGACCATCTGGTCAGCGAGGCGCTCTACTTGACCGACCCTGAAGGCAACGGCATCGAGATCTATGCCGACCGCCGTCCGCAGGACTGGAAATGGAACGGCGACAAGATCGCCATGGCGACCGAGCGGCTGAATATTCCGTCGATTGTCGCCGAAGTGCCGGCAGGCGATGCCGGCTGGCAGGGTACACCGGAAAACAGCATTGTCGGCCATGTCCACCTGCGCGTCGGCAGGCCGGAAGAGGCCGAGGCCTGGTGGAACCAGGAATTCGGCTTCGACACGGTCGCCAAATATGGTGGCCAGGCGGTGTTCCTGTCGTCCGGCGGCTACCACCACCACATCGGCGCCAATGCCTGGCAGAGCGCCAGTGCCGGCCGCCGCGACCCGAGCCGGTCGGGTCTCGCCTGGGTCGAGATGCGTTCGGACAAGGCAACCGCCGAAACCATGCGGGAAGACCCGTGGGGCACGGTGATCCGCACCGTGCCTGGCGCTGCCGGCTAATCGCAGCTCCGCTCTTAAACAGAACTGGCGGCGTAACCGGTCAGCAGTCCGTGCGCCCAACTGTCGAAGCCGGCCGCCGTCGCGCGGGCGGATGCTTCGGTCCAGTCATAGTTGACCGCGTGGTGACAGAACGACCATTCGCCGTTCCTGCGCGTTGCGATGGCGTAGCGGGCGTGCGGGCTGCCTGTCACGGTGAGGCCGGGAAAAGCCTGGACGCCCACACTGCCGGGATTGAGTATCGTCTGCCGGCCGGGCAGATGCACAACGCGCGGCGTATGTGTGTGACCGCACAAGGTAAGCCCTGCGTCGACGCTGCCAAGCTTGAGCCTGATCTGCCTTTCGTTAGACGGAAAAAAATGATCGCCGCCATCCTCCTCGAGCAGGAACACGTCGTCGTCGCTGGGGCTGCCGTGGCATAGCAGGAGTTCGGAGACGGGCGACAAGGTGAGCGGCAATGCCGCAAGCCAGGACAGCGACGCCTGTGAGAGGCGCTCATGGGTAAACGCGTCGACATCTTCCAGGCCGGAAACAGGATGTTCGACAAGCACACGGTCGTGATTGCCGCGCACTGTTGGCCAATTCTCCGCAATCAAATATTGCGCGCTTTCTTCCGGCCATAGCGGCCCGGAGAGACAATCACCCAGGTTGACGATGATATCGGGAGAATTATCCTTGATCTGCGCATGAACCGCTTCAAGCGCGCGCAGATTCCCGTGGATGTCTGAAAGGACAGCCAGTCGCATGGAAAATCCTATCCAAACACCCGCCTGAAAATGGTGTCGACATGCTTGGTGTGATAGCCCAGGTCGAATTTCTCGCGGATTTCGGCCTCGGGCAGGGCAGCGGTCACTTCCTTGTCGGCCAGAAGTTCCTCAAGAAAATCAGCGCCTTGTTCCCACACCCTCATGGCATTGCGCTGCACCAGCCGATAGGAGTCCTCGCGTGACAGGCCGGCCTGCGTCAGCGCCAGCATCACGCGCTGCGAATGCACCAGGCCGCGGAACTTGTTCATGTTCTTCAGCATGTTCTCGGGATAGACGACCAGCTTGTCGATGACGCCGGTCAGCCGTGACAGCGCGAAATCCAGCGTCACCGTGGCGTCCGGACCAATCATGCGCTCAACCGAGGAGTGCGAGATGTCGCGCTCGTGCCAGAGCGCCACGTCCTCCATCGCCGGCAGCGCCATCGAGCGCACCATGCGGGCAAGACCGGTGAGRTTTTCMGTCAGCACCGGRTTGCGCTTRTGCGGCATYGCCGACGARCCYTTCTGGCCYGGCGAAAAATACTCTTCCGCYTCSAGCACTTCGGTGCGCTGCARATGSCGGATTTCGRTCGMCAGYCGCTCSATCGACGAGGCGATGACGCCGAGCGTGGCRAAGAACATRGCGTGRCGGTCGCGMGGGATGACCTGCGTCGACACCGGCTCCGGCTTCAGCCCGAGCTTTGCCGCGACATGCTCCTCGACATAGGGGTCGATGTTGGCGAAGGTGCCGACCGCGCCTGAAATCGCACAGGTGGCGATATCTTCCCGCGCATGCACCAGTCGCTCCCGGCAGCGCGAGAATTCGGCATAGGCCTGCGCCAGCTTGATGCCGAAGGTTGTCGGCTCGGCATGGATGCCGTGGCTGCGGCCGATGGTGACCGTGTCCTTGTGCTCGAAGGCGCGGCGCTTGAGCGCTGCAAGCAGGCCGTCGATGTCGGCGAGAAGGATATCGCTGGCCCGCGTCAGCTGGACGGCAAAGCAGGTGTCCAGAACATCCGAAGACGTCATGCCCTGATGGATGAAGCGCGCGTCCGGTCCGACGAATTCGGCGAGATGGGTCAGGAAGGCGATGACGTCATGCTTGGTGACGCGCTCGATCTCGTCGATCTTGTCGACGTCGAATTTCGCAGCATTGCCCTTTTCCCAGATGGTTTTCGCAGCTGCTTTCGGGATGACGCCGAGTTCGGCCAGCGCGTCGCAGGCATGGGCCTCGATTTCGAACCAGATGCGAAACCGGGTTTCGGGCGACCAGATGGCGACCATTTCCGGCCGGGAATAGCGAGGGATCATCGGTCAGTCCTGATGTATCTTGAGCAATCCAGGAAAAGTGCGCAGCGGTTTTCCGTCCGGAATTGCGAAAAAGAGGAGTTAGAGCGGGTCGGCGGTTCTACCAAACGCTGACCTGCTCTGGGTTAGCCCGCGTCCTAACAGAGGCGGACAAAATGCTCAACGCTGTTGCCGCGCAAACCAAAGGCTTGCGGCAAACAAGGCGACGAAACCAAGCGGAAAATAGAGCCGGATGCCCAGCACCACGAACTGGTAGAGCGCCACCGCCATCGTAAAGACGAGCTGAAACCCCCAGGTGAGGGTGAAGACGGGCGCATGCCATTCGGCATAGTAGGACCGGTATTGCAAGGCATAGAGCCCGGCGGTCAGCCCGATCGTCGCGGCGGCAAGGCAAACCATTGCCGCGGCGAAGGCGACCTCTCGACCTCGCCCGAGCGAGACCAGCCGTGCCGCGAACAGGCCAACCGGAAAGGCCAGGGCGCCGCCGCCCGCAAACAGCAGCGATACGGTGCGGATCTTGTCCGGCGTCACCCAACTGTCCAGCAACAGGTTGACGAGCGCACTGGCGCCCATCGTGGCGGCCCATAGCAAGGCGCCGAGAAGTGCCGTGCGCGGCGTCGGTATCGCGTTGTACACGCGGCCGAGGGCACGATTGCGCCTTGCGGGTTGAACAATGGGTGTCACAGGCGGCCGGTCACGGCGATCCAGCGGAAGTCCGGCCCCTCGAAGCCATATTGGCGCACCGCGATCAGCACCGCATAGGCGCTGAGGCTGTCCATGGAGAATGTCTGCACCGCACCGATGCTGTAGCCGTTCGGACAACCCCGGCTCTTGGGGATCGACTTGTCCTCATGCAGCAATTTGGTGGCGCCGCCATCCTGCGCCTCGATGCGCAGCAGCCGGAAGCCATTGATCTCGCCCTGGCTGTCGCAGCCCTCGGTGTTGTTCATGCCGAGCTCGTCGATCCGGAACTCGAGCGGCTGGTCGACCGGAGAAAAGATCGGCCGCGGATTGACCACCATGCGATGCGGATCGGCCGACAGCTCGGTCACCGGGTTGAAACCGGCGGTGATGCCGCGGTTGGCGCTCAACTCGGCCTGGCTGACAATGGCCTCGCCCTTCTGCCGGGCCTGAAGGCGCGCCGCGTCCAGTTTGGCGTTCTCGTCGTCGAGCCGGACCCGGATCGGCGTGCCCTTGAGAAAGCTGTCGGTGCTGGTGTCGATGTAATAGCGATTGGCATAGGGAAAGCCCGACCCGTCCTGAACGCCATACTCCTCGAAAGCGAACACGCCACCGTCCTTGGTGAAGCCAAGGATTTCAAGTTCGGCGACATCGCCGGCCTGGGCAGAGATCGACGCCGCAAACTGCGCGGCCAGGGAAACGGCAAACAACAAAAGTATTCGCATTGTTTCACTCCGGCAGCGGCGATCGTTGCAATCCCTAAAGCAATTCCAGGAAAAGTGTGAAACGGTTTTCCGTCCGGAATTACGTCAAACAAAGAGATAGAGCAGGGTGCCGTTTCCTTGAAACGGTGAACTGCTCTAGCACGACCGAATCAAAACGTCGTGCGGGTCAAAAGCCGATGCATCCAATCGGCCCGTCATTTGTTATTGTCGGCAGTCCCAATGGAGAACCACCATGACCGACACCAGCAAAATTCGTGAGCATATGGAAGTCGTCGGCGCCGATGGCGTGCATGTCGGCACTGTCGACAAGGTCGACGGCCAGCGCATCAAGCTGACCAAGGCCGATAGCGGCGAGGGCGCTCACAAGGGTCATCACCACTACATTCCCCTGGCCCTGGTTGCCGAGGTCGATGGCAAGAAGGTGTGGCTGTCGGCGAATTCCGATGTCGCGGTGACGTTCGAGGAAGAAAAGTCCGATCCCGTCTGATAGGGCGACCCGCTCTAGCGTCGCGACGACCAGACCGGAAACAGATCGTTGTCGGCTGGCGTCGCGGCAAACACGCCGCGGCTGATGGCGCGCGCCATGGTGGCGCCGGCCGCGGCATAGAGGTCGATTGCCGCATCGGCTTCAAGCACAATACCGCTCGTTCCCGTCGCCAGTGCGAACACCAGATCGCCGTCGGCCGGCGTGTGTGTCGGCCAGATGGCGCGCACGAAGCCGTCATGCGCCGACATTGCCAGGCGTTTCGCGGCTGCCTTGGTGAGAACCGCGTCCGTGGCAATGACGGCGATCGTGGTGTTGCCGCCGGTTTCCATCTGCTTGTCGGCATGTTTGTCGCGGTATTTCAGCAAGATGTTCTTGGCGTCTTCCGGCATCGGCGAGGGATAGCCGAGCCCACCGAATTCATCGCCGATCTCGAAGGGTGCCGCCCAGAAATGGCGCGAACGGCTGACGGTCACCGATCCGGTCGGATTGACTGCGGCCAGCGCACCGATGGTGACGCCACTGTCGAGCAGCGTCGAGGCGGAGCCCAGACCGCCCTTCAGCCCTGCGGTCAACGCACCGGTGCCGGCGCCGGCCGTGCCGATCTCGAAATCGATGGCGGCGGATTGCGCTGCCTCATAGCCGAGGTCGCGRTAGGGTGGATAGCGGCCCCAATCCTTGTCGCCGCCATTGCSCARGTCRAACAGGATCGCYGCCGGCACGATCGGCACGCGAAAGCCGCSSACCTCRAAGCCGATGCCGCGCTCGCGCAGCGCCGCCTGCACGCCGGACGCAGCATCAAGGCCGAAAGCYGAACCGCCCGACAGCACCACGGCRTGGATSGCCTCGACCGAATTGTGCGGTTCGAGCAGGTCCGTCTCGCGGGTTCCCGGCGCACCGCCGAGGATCTGGACACCGGCCACCGCCGGTTCGTCGCACAGCACTGTTGTCACGCCGGACTTGAGCCTGGCATCGGAAGCATTGCCGACACGCAGGCCGGCAACGTCGGTGATCAAGTTGCGCGGGCCGGTGCGGAACATCAGTTGCTTTCCAACATCAGTTGCCATCGAGGGGCACGAAGCGTGTGCCGTCGAAGCGGAAGACGCGGTAAGGGCTCTGGCTGAGGTCACCCTTGGCGTCGAAGCGGATCGGTCCGATCGCCGTGGTGAAATCTTGCCCGGTCAGGGCGTCGGTCAGCGGCTTGCCCGAGGTTTCGGCCAAACCTGACGCCGCCTTGGCGATCTCSACCGCSGCATAGGCCGGCAGCGTGTAGCCGTCCGGCACGATCTTTTGCGTGGAGAAGCTTTCCAGCACTTTTGCGTCGGCGACGTCGGCCCATTCCGGCGGGGCGATCATCAGCGTGCCCGTCGCGTAAGGCACGTCGCCGGGCGGCGTGCGCAGATTTTCGCCGCCGGCAAAGGTGATGCCGGCCTGGAGCTGCGCGGCATCGCGGCCCATGATCGCAATGTCGTCGCCGTCGCCACCGGCAAAGACATGCGTGGCGCCGGCTTTCTTCAGCCGGCCAACCAGGCCGATCTGGTTGTCGAGTTGCGGCCTGAACGTGTCGACGAACACCGGTTTCAGCGCCGCYTGCTCSGCCGCCGCGCGAAATGTCTCGGCCATCTCGCGGCCATAGATGGTGCCGTCATCGATTATGGCGAACAGCTCGTTCTGCCACAGGCGGGTGAGGGTGGAGGCAACGGCGTTGCGCTCATCGCCGCCGCGCGGCCCGAGGCGATAGACCGGCCAGCCGGTCTTGGCGCGGCGGTCTGTGAGGCTTTCGGTTCGCACGCCGACGGTGATGACCGGGATGTTGGCGTCCTTGAGGATCGGCATCGCCGCCTCGATCGCGTCGGTGCAAAGGAAGCCGACGACGATACTGACCTTGGCCGCCACGAAGTCCCTGGCCGCCGCGGCACCACCATCGGCGGTACAGGCGTCATCCACAGTCTTGAGTTCGATGCCGTTCGCTTGCGCTGCCAGACTGGTGCCGGCCGCGACCTGCTTGCCGAGCATTGCCGATGGCCCGGACAAGGGCGCGGCGACGCCGACCAGCAGCGTCTGCGCGTTCGCGCTGTTGGCCACGAACAGCCAGACCAGCGCCGCTATTGTTCTTGTCCCAGGTCGCATTCGAGCGATGGAGTCCTCCGTGCCGGCTTTACGCTTTGGCACTATTTGCCGCCAAGACCTAAAGGCTGCCCGGCCTTGGTGCAACACGCGAATTTGGGGATATGGGCCAAGCACTTCGCTTGTGGCGTGTCATGTCTGGCCATATATGTCAGGACGATGCTGGCCATGGAATATTCCCGGTGCTGAAGAAGAACGATATTGGGCCGCAGGCCTATCGCGACGCGATGAGCCATTTTGCCGGCCACGTCCATGTGGTTACAACTGACGGGCCCGCCGGCAAGCGCGGCACGACGGTGATTGCCGCCTGTTCGGTGTCGGACACGCCGCCGACCATTCTGGTCTGTCTCAACCGCGAAAATGCCAAGAACGAGCTGTTCGTGCAAAACGGCCGGTTTGCCTTGAACACGCTGGCCTCGCACCAGGAGCCGCTGTCGATCGGCTTTTCCGGCATCACTGGTCTGCCGCTCGAGGAGCGTTTCGCGCTCGGTGAGTGGGATGTGATTTCCACCGGCGCGCCGACGCTGAAGGGCGCACTCGCCGTGTTCGACTGCGAATTGATCGACACAAAGGATCTAGCCACCCATCGTGTGCTTTTTGGCAAGGTGACAGGCCTGCGCATGGGCGATAATTTGCGGCCGCTGATCTACCACGCCCGCGGCTACCATGTCCTGGACAGCGGAGCGGCGGCGTTCACGGAGAAAGAATGACCGAACTGAAACCGCGCCCCGTGCCGCGGACGATCGACGAGACGCTCGATCTTCTGACCGGCGCGGACTATGTGGCGGACCGGTCGCTGGCGACCGTGCTTTTCCTGTCGCTGCGCATGAACCGACCCTTGTTCCTCGAGGGCGAAGCCGGCGTCGGCAAGACCGAGATCGCCAAGGTGTTGGCTGGGGCGCTTGGCCGCCGGCTGATCCGCCTGCAGTGCTATGAGGGGCTCGACGTCTCCTCGGCCGTCTATGAGTGGAACTACGCCGCGCAGATGATCGAAATCCGCATGGAGGAGGCGGCCGGCAAGGTCGACCGCTCCGCCATGGAGCGCAACGTGTTCTCCGAAAAATACCTGATCCGCCGCCCGGTGCTCGATGCGCTGACCGGCAAGACGGGGGCGGCCCCGGTCTTCCTGATCGACGAACTCGACCGCACCGACGAGGCCTTCGAAGCCTTCCTGCTCGAAATCCTGTCCGACTATCAGGTGACGGTGCCCGAACTCGGCACCATCAAGCCCGAAGAGCCGCCGATCGTCATCATCACCACCAACCGCACCCGTGAGATCCACGATGCGCTGAAGCGGCGGTGCCTCTACCACTGGGTCGATTATCCCAATGCCGAGCGCGAATTGGAGATCGTGCGCCGCAAGGTGCCGCAAGCCAACCAGCGGCTTTCGGCGGAGGTGGTCTCCTTCATCCAGAAGCTGCGCCAGATCGAGCTGTTCAAGGTGCCGGGCGTTGCCGAGACCATCGACTGGGCCGGTGCGCTGACGGAGCTCGACAAGGTGGCGCTCGATCCCGAAACCGTGTCCGACACGATCGGCGTGTTGTTGAAATACCAGGACGATATTGCCCGCATCGGTTCGGGCGAGGGCCGGCGCATCCTCGACGAGGTCAAGGCCGAGCTCGCGGCGGCGCAGTAGCGGCAATGAACGCGCCGGGTGCTTACCCCAAAGAGGCCGACCCCAGAGAGGCGACGCCGGACGGGCGCATCGCCGACAACATCGTCTATTTCGCCCGCACCTTGCGCAAGGCCGGCATGCGGGTCGGACC
>NZ_JBFUGJ010000105.1:0-17078 GCF_056402975.1 Mesorhizobium sp. P3_A9
CCCCACCCCAGCATTTAATACGCTTTGTCAGAAAGCGTCAAAGCGCCTTCTGCAACTCCGGCAGAATGACGAAGAGATCGCCGACGAGGCCATAGTCGGCAACCTGGAAGATTGGGGCCTCCTCGTCCTTGTTGATGGCGACGATGACCTTCGAATCCTTCATGCCGGCAAGATGCTGGATGGCGCCGGAGATGCCGACCGCGATGTAGAGATCGGGGGCGACGACCTTGCCGGTCTGGCCGACCTGCCAGTCGTTGGGCGCATAGCCGGCGTCGACCGCSGCGCGCGAAGCGCCRACMGCCGCACCGAGCTTGTCGGCRACCGGCARGATGACCTCCTKGAAYTTTTCCGMSGARCCSAGMGCACGGCCRCCCGARATGATGATCTTGGCCGAGGTCAGTTCCGGACGATCAGTGTCCGACAGCTTGTTCTCGACGAAGGTGGAGAGGCCGGGATTGGCCGCCGCCTTGACGGCCTCGACCGCGGCCGAGCCGCCCTCGGGCGCTGCCTGGAAGGAGGCGGTGCGCACCGTGATGACTTTCTTGGGGTCGGTCGACTGCACGGTCTGGATGGCGTTGCCAGCATAGATCGGGCGCTTGAAGGTATCAGGCGACACCACTTCGATGATCTCGGAGACCTGCGAGACATCGAGCAGGGCGGCGACGCGCGGTGCGATGTTCTTGCCCGACGAGGTCGCCGGGGCRATGATGGTGTCGTAAGCGCCGGCGAGCGATACGACGAGTGCCGCGGTCGGTTCGGCGAGGCGCTCGGCGAGTTCATCGGCTTCGGCGAGCAGCACCTTGGTCACGCCCTTGAGCTTGGCGGCGGCGTCGGCCGCGCCCTTGGCGCCCTTGCCGGCCACCAGCACATGCACGTCCGAGCCGATCTGCAGGGCCGCTGAAAGCGCCTTGGCGGTCTGGTCGGAAAGCGTTGCGTTGTCGTGTTCTGCGATGAGGAGAATTGCCATTTTATCTGTTCCTTCCGATCTCAGAGCACGCCGGCTTCGTTCTTGAGCTTGTCGACCAGTTCGGCGACGCTCTTGACCTTGACGCCCGCCTTGCGGCCGCTCGGCTCCTCGGTCTTGATCACTTTCAGGCGCGGCTTGACGTCGGCGCCGTAGTCGGCGGGCGATTTCTCGTCGAGCTGCTTCTTCTTGGCCTTCATGATGTTGGGCAGCGAGGCATAGCGCGGCTGGTTGAGGCGAAGGTCGGCGGTGATGATCGCCGGCATCTTCAGTTCCACCGTCTGCAGGCCGCCGTCGACTTCGCGCGTCACCTTGGCCTTGTCGCCGTCGAGGACGACCTTGGAAGCGAAGGTGCCCTGCGCCCAGCCGAGCAATGCGGCCAGCATCTGGCCGGTCTGGTTCGAGTCGTCGTCGATCGCCTGCTTGCCGAGGATGACGAGGCCGGGCTGTTCGGCGTCGACGACGCCCTTCAGCACCTTGGCGACGCCGAGCGGCTCGGTCTGCTCGTCGGTCTTGACCAGGATGGCGCGGTCGGCGCCCATGGCGAGCGCGGTGCGCAAGGTTTCCTGCGCCTGCTGCGGKCCRATCGAAACGACGATGATCTCTTCGGCCTTGCCGGCTTCCTTGAGCCGGATCGCCTCTTCGACCGCGATCTCGTCGAACGGGTTCATCGCCATCTTGACGTTGGCGAGTTCCACCGCCGAACCATCAGCCTTCACGCGAACCTTGACGTTCGCATCCACAACCCGCTTCACGGGCACAAGGATCTTCATTTGCCTGTCACCTCTTCACGCTAGTTGGGCGCGCTATAGCAGCCTGCGCCCGTTCTGAGTTGTCGAAAGCCGACATTCCTGACTGAATTCCGGCCAGACGGAATTCTGGCCGGATGGAAATTCTGGTCTTTGCCCGCCTTGGGCTCAGACGGAGACGTTTCCGTAGTTGGGGCAACCCTTGACGTCAATACGCTGGAAGCGGCTCAAATCGGTTCAGTTTGAGCCAGAAGGGTTTCCCCGGCCCCAGCGCGTCGTGGTGGCCGACGGTTCAGGCGCCGCTGATTCAGCTGCAACCGACGGCTGGTTTGATGTGGGAGCCACGGTATCCTCGTCCGCGCCGGCAAAAAGCGGCACGCCACGGCTGCGCAGGACAAGCACCAGCACGSCGCCGGCAATGATGCCGCCGATATGGCAGGCCCAGGAGATCTGGTCCTCGCCACCGGCGGCRAACATSACSATYTGGAACAGCACCCACAGGATGAGCGGGATGAAGGCCGGAATGCGCAAGGGGATGCGGGCGAAGGCCAGCACCCAGACCTTCACCCGGGGATAGAGGATCAGATAGGCGACGACCACGCCGGCGATGGCGCCCGAGGCGCCGATCAGCGGCACCTGCGAATCCCAGGCGACGAGGCCCTGGAAGGCGGCGCCGGCGATGGCGCAGAGCAGGTAGAAGATSAGGTAGCGGATRTGGCCGAGCGCRTCCTCGACATTGTCGCCGAACACCCACAGGAACAGCATGTTGCCGCCGAGGTGGAAGATGTCGGCATGCAGGAAGGAGTAGGTGAGGTAGCTCAGGCCTTCGGGAATGACGACGAAGCGAGGGTCGAGTTCGGCCGTGTTATGGACGACGGACGGAATGAAGCCGAGACCGAGTACGGCGGCATTGGTGAAGTTCTCGCCACCGAGGGCGGTGGCACAATAGACCAGCGCGTTGACCACGATCAGGCCGATCGTCACATATTGCAGGCGGATGTGGCGCAGCCTGTTGGTGTCATAAAGCGGGATGAACATGCGTGCCTGGGCCCCCTCCCGCCTTTCGATCCGTTCAGCGGTTCTTGCCGGGAACCCATAGCACGTCGGCATTTCCGTTGTCATTGACCGCCCGGGCGGCGACAAACAGGAAATCCGAAACGCGGTTGATGTATTTCAGCCCGTCGCGGTTGACGTGCTCGCCCGGGTTTTGAGCCAGTGCCACCATGAGCCGCTCAGCCCGTCGCGCCACCGTGCGGGCGAGATGCAAGGCGGCCGCAGCCGGGCTGCCGCCGTTGAGCACGAAGGATTTGAGCGGCTGCAGATCCTTGTTAAGCAGGTCGATGTCCTTTTCGACTCGGTCGGTCTGCGTGGCAACGATGCGCAGCGGCTCATAGCCAAGCGGTTTGCCGTCGTGGGGCACCGCAAGATCGGCACCGAGGTCGAAAAGGTCGTTCTGGATGCGCGACAGCATGGCATCGATCGCCGGATGGCTGGTTGCCGTGTGGACGCGAGCGATGCCGATACAGGCATTGGCCTCGTCGACCGTGCCGTAGGCGTCCACCCGCAGGTCGGATTTCAGCCGCCGCTCACCGGTGCCGAGACCCGTGGTGCCATCGTCACCGGTGCGGGTGTAGATCTTGTTGAGCTTGACCACGTCGCCTCCCGAACGGTCGCTATCCTCACTTGCGGGTGAAATACACCGCGAGCAGAATCAGCACCAGCGCCACGGCCTGCAGCATGACACGTGCCTGCATCAGCTTGTTCGAGGTGACGCCGGAACCGCCACGCATCATGTTGATGAGGCCGCGGATCAGCACGATCACCACGGCGGCCATGACCAGAATGGCGAGGATGTTGAAGACGGTTGCCATTGTTGCGTTTCCAGTTGTTTTCGCGTTCAGGCGCGTTTGGCCATCAGGCGGTAGAGTATCGATGCCGGCAGAATGCGCTTGAGTGCAGCGGCGATCTTGGCCGGCACCGTTACCACATAGTGCGGGCGCGGGCGCCGCGACAGAAGYGCATGGCGCAGAACCTTATGGACCACTTCGGGCCCAGGCTTCAGCGCCGACTGGCTGCCGCCGGCGCGCAGCCGCTCCAGCTGCGCGGCATAGTCGGCGCTGTGCACGGAATTCTCGATGTCGATGTTTTTCAGGAACCAGGGCAGGCCGTTGCTGGCGATCTTCGATTTCACCGGCCCCGGTTCGATCAGGCAAACATGGACGCCGCTGCCTTCCAGTTCCTGGCCCTGACAGAGCATCAGCGCCTCGAGTGCATGCTTCGACGCCGAATAGGCGCCACGGAACCGCACGGGCACGAGGCCGAGGATCGATGAGCAATGGACGAGGCGGCCATGGCCCTGGCGGCGCATCACCGGCACGAGACGGCTGGTGAGATCATGCCAACCGAAGAAATTGACCTCGAACTGCTCTTTCAGCGCTGCCACCGACAGATCCTCGACGGCGCCGGCCTGGGCGTAGGCGCCATTGTTGAAGAGCGCGTCCAGCCTTCCACCCGTGCGCTCGAGCACTGAAGCCACCAAAGCGGCGATCGAGTCCGGTTCGCTGTAGTCGAGATAAAAAGCCTCGATGCCGTCCGTTTCCAGCGCAGCGATGTCTTCCGGCTTGCGCGCCGTGGCGAACACGCGCCAGCCCTCGGCCTTCAGCGCTCGCGCGCAATAGGCGCCTATGCCTGAGGACGCACCGGTGATGATGATGGTGCGCAACTCAGCCGCTGGAGAATTCGTGGTTTGACTTAGGGTTGCCATTTGCCGCATTCACTTCCCATATTCGCGGCGTCGAGACAATCGAAGGGAGCGCGCGTCCTTGCTGCGGAATATAGTCGCCCTGCGCCGCGTGCTCTACGACGCGCTTGGCCATTTCAACACCGATGACGGCTGGGCTATGGCCAGCCATCTGGCGATCACCTCGCTGATGGCGCTGTTTCCGTTCCTGATCTTCGCCACGACGCTGGGCAGCTTCCTCGGCGCCCAGGCCTTCGCCGACACCGCCGTGCATCTGGTCTTCGACACCTGGCCGGATCAGATCGCCAAGCCGATCGCGCATGAGGTGCTGAACGTGCTGACCGTCCGGCGCACCGATCTTTTGACCTATGGCGTGCTGCTGGCCGCCTATTTTGCCTCGAACGGCATCGAGGCGCTGCGCACCTCGCTCAACCGCGCCTATCGCGTCACGGAGACGCGCGGCATCATCTATCGCCGGGTGCAGAGCCTGTTCTTCGTGCTGATCGCGACGGCCGGGTTCCTGGCGATCAGCGTGCTGCTGGTGTTCGCGCCCTTGCTGGCGCGGCTGGCCGAAGCCCATTTCGAGTGGATCAAACCCTATACCGGCACGATCACGCTGTGGCGCTACGTCATCGCCTCGACCGTTATCATCGGCGGGCTGTTTTCGGTGCACTACTGGCTTCCGGCCGGCAAGCGCCGCTTCGTCTCGCTGGTGCCGGGCATCATCTTCACACTGGCCGCATGGCTCATCGGCTCGACGATGTTTGCCACCTATCTCGACCACTTCTCGTCCTATGTGACGACCTATGCCGGGCTCGCCTCGATCATGATCGCGGTGGTTTTCCTCTACATCGTCTCGGCGATCTTCATTCTCGGCGGCGAGCTCAACGCCGCGATCAGCCGCTATCTGGAGGCCCGCGCCCGGGTCGGATGAGACTGTGCCTTGGTCTGCCGCGCCGTTGCCAGGCCGACGCCGAACGTCGTGATGGCCATGCCGACAATCTGCAGCGCATTAAGCTGCTCGTTGAAGAGGGCCCAGGCGATGATCGCCGTCACCGCTGGCACCAGATAAAACAGCGAGGCGACTTTCGACATTTCGCCGTCGCGGATCATCACCATCAAAAGGAAGATGGCGCCGAGCGACAGCACCAGCACCAGCCAGGCCATGGCGAAGATCAGTTCGCCGTTGATGACGACAGTGTGGGTTTCGAAGGCAAGCGCGGCGAGGATCATCAGCGAGGCGCCGCCCACATATTGCCACATGGTGGCCGCCACGAGGTCGCCACCGGAGGCAAAGCGCTTCTGCCAGATGGTGCCCGCGCTCATGCCGAGCACCGAGACCAGCGACGCGGTCAGCGTCGCCGCCGTCACGCCGCCGCCGAGCGCGCCGAGTTTTGGCCATAGCACAATGACGATGCCGATCAGGCCGATGCCAAGGCCGAGCCAGTGGCGCGGCAGGATGGCCTCGCCGAGAAACTTGCCGGCCAGCACCGCCGTTATCAGCGGCTGCAGGCCGACGATCAGAGCCGAGAACCCGGCCGGCATGCCCCGGTGGATGGCCCAGAAGACGGCGCCGAGATAGACGCCATGCATCAGGATGCCGGCGCCGGTGGCGTGCAGCGCCTCCTTGCGGGTGGCTCGTTTCGAGCCCAGGACGGGCATCAGCAGAGCCAGCAGGATGGCGGCTATGACGAACCGTGCGGCAAGGAAGGTGAACGGCTCCGCCCACGGCATGGCGTAGCGGGCGCCGATGAAGCCGGTTGCCCACAGGACGACGAAGGTGGCGGGGATGAACCGCTTGATGCTGTGCATTTTCCGGAGACCGCAACGCTGGTGAGAACTGACCGTGGCGATGCTCTAGTCCCGTTCAACCCGGCGTGCAAAACGAAACGATTGATCCATGCATCACCGGAATTCAATTGGTGGTGCGATTTTCCTGACGAGTAGAGGTCAGAGCCCGACCATCCGCCTGATGTCATCAGGCGTCGCGCCGGCGTCGCGCAGCTTGGCAAGGCCGGTGTCGCCGAGGCTCTTCGACAGTTTTCGCCCGTCCGGCCCGAGGATGAGCCGATGGTGGAAGTAGGCCGGCTGCGGCAGCCCGAGCAGCTCCTGCAGCAGGCGCTGCACGCCGGTGGCGGAAAACAGGTCCTGKCCGCGCACGACATGGCTGACGCCTTGCAGCGCATCATCCATGACGACGGCGAGGTGGTAGCTGGTCGGGATGTCGCGGCGCGCCACGATCACGTCGCCCCAATCCTGCGGTCGAGCTTCGACCGAGCGCGTCGCGGATAGTGTCTCATCGTTGAATTCGGCCCATGCGAGGTCCYTGCCGACRCGCGCCAKSGCKGCMTCGACRTCCAGCCGCCAGGCGAAGGGCKCRTTKTCGGCGATSCGCCGCTTGCGTTCTTTCACCGGCAGCGCCTTGTCGGCCGGGGGGTAGAGCGGCACGCCGTCGGGATCGCGCGGCCAGTCGCGTCCTCGCTTTTCGCTTTCGGTGATAAAAGCGCGGATGTCGCCACGGCTCATGAAGGCGGGGTAGACCAGGTCGTCGCGGATCAGCCGGTCAAGCACCGCCTCGTACTCGGCGAAATGCTCGGACTGGCGGCGCACCGGCTCCTCCCAGCCAAGCCCCAGCCATTTCAGGTCGGCAAGCATGCCGGCTTCGAATTGCGGTGTGCAGCGTGTCGTGTCGATATCCTCGATGCGCAGCAGCAGCCGGCCGCCGCTGGCCTTTGCCAGCGTCTGGTTGAGCAGCGCCGAATAGGCATGGCCGAGATGCAGTTCGCCGTTGGGGCTGGGCGCGAAGCGGAATGTCAGGAGCGTCATGTCTCGAGCGGCAATCGGGTTGTGCTGCGGTTTTGGCGGTTGCTACTTTGCGGCACATTGGCGGACAAGGATACAATGCAACGCATCGCGACACTGGACGACATTGCGCGCGGGCTCGATGCGCTTTGCATCATCGACCCACGCCTGGAAAAGGTGCGCGGCATGGCAGGCGAGGTGCCGCTCAGGCTCTCCGAGCCCGGCTTCAGAAGCCTTGCCTCGATCATCGTCTCGCAGCAGGTCTCCCGGGCGAGCGCCGATGCCATTTTCGGCCGGCTGACGAAACTCGTCGATCCGCTGACGCCGCAGGCGATCCTGGCCGCCGGCGAGGACATRTTTCGCGAGGCCGGCCTGTCGCGGCCCAAGCAGCGCGGCCTGATCGCGATTGCCCAGGCGGTGGCCGACGGCCTCGACCTCCATCACCTTTGTTCGCTTGAGGCTGAGGAGGCGATCACGAGGATGACGGCGGTGTCCGGCATCGGCCCGTGGACGGCTGAAGTGTATCTTCTGTTTGCCGCCGGGCACCCCGACATCTTCCCCGCGCGTGATGTCGCGCTGCAGASSGCGGTCGGCCATGCGCTCGGCATCGACCCGCGTCCGCCGGAGAAAACACTGATCCAWCTSGCCGAATCATGGAGCCCGTGGCGAGGTGTCGCATCGCGRCTTTTCTGGKCCTATTATCGCGAAACCAGGGGCAGGGACGCCGCACCGCCCGCCTGAATCCGCAAAAAAGCATAAAAATCATGCTTTTTTGGCACGTCGCGCGAACCACAATCCGCTTCACATCCCTGTCATGTCGGGCTTACAGTATCCGCGCCGTTCGGGTCTAGAACCAAGGAGGTAAACACGTGACGGTTGCCGTATCTCCGGATGGGCTTCCAGCACTGGTGCTGAATGCGGATTACCGTCCGCTCAGCTATTACCCCTTGTCGCTCTGGTCCTGGCAGGACGCCATCAAGGCGGTGTTCCTCGACCGGGTCAACATCGTCGCCGAATACGAGCATGCGGTGTCCTCGCCGACCTTCTCGATGAAGCTGCCGAGCGTGGTCAGCCTGAAGGCCTATGTGAAGCCGTCCAGGCACCCGGCCTTCACCCGTTTCAACGTCTTCCTGCGCGACCGCTTCCAGTGCCAGTATTGCGGCACGCCTGACGATCTGACCTTCGACCACGTCATCCCCCGCCATCGCGGCGGTGCGACGACATGGGAAAATGTCGTCGCCGCCTGCTCGCCCTGCAATCTGAGGAAGGGCGGCATGATGCCGGCGCAYGCCAAGATGTKKCCRCTGCARAAGCCYTAYCAGCCGACGGTGCATGAYCTGCACAAYAACGGCCGCCTGTTCCCGCCGAACCATCTGCATGAAAGCTGGATGGATTATCTGTACTGGGATGTCGAGCTGGAGCCCTGAGAGCGTTCGAGAATTCGGGAGGCTGGCCGCCTGGGTCGCGCTCACTTATCAGCGGCTTCGCGTTCAAGGACCGGCTTCCCCCACTCCGTCGCTGCTTCGCAGCGCCACCTCTCCCCCCTCCGGAGGGAGAGGAAAGGAGCTTGTTGGAGGCCGGAGTAGAAGGGGAGCCTGTTGGAGGAGCGCTGGCTGCAACAGGCTCGCGCCTTTCCTCTACCCCGTCGATCGGGGGAGAGGTGGCTCGGCGAAGCCGAGACGGAGTGGGGGTCGACTTGGCTCGGACGTCGAAAGCCGCGCATGTGACCTCAGCCTGCCGAATTTTTTGCTCGCACCCTGCGCCTTGGGACTCAATCGAACCAGCTCAGTCGCGGGCCAGCGCACCCCGGAASGCGACGGCGGCCAGGAYRARGCTGGCKATGGCGTTCCAGCCGGCCAGCGACAGGCCSAGGATGCGCARKGCSGCCTTGTCGCAGGAGGGYGGCACGAATTTGTCGAGYGCGTCGAGMACGCCCTTGCCGCCRGTGTCSACCGGTCCSGCGCCMGCSGTGCARTCGGTMGGRCCRGCCCACCACKSCCATTCGACRCCGGARTGRTAGACGCCGAGATAGAGGCCGTAGAGCATCARMAGGCCGCCGATRCCSAGCAGSSCGCGSGWCAGCCAKGCKGGCGCGTGCAGCAYCGAKGCAAKCACSGCCAGCASCATCAGCGGYGCGCCGATATAGTAGGGGGTGCGCTGYTCCAGGCAGAGGTGGCAGGGGATRTAGCCGCCAATGTACTGGAAGCAGAGCGCCGAGCCGACGGTCGCCGCCATGGCGACGGCGAGAAACAGGGCGGTCCGCGTCCGCTGGCGTCCGGTATCGGCATTCATGGTCGCTGTCATGGGTCTTCGTCCGTTGTGTTCGCCGCCCCGCCAGGACCGCTTGCATCTCTCTTTAAGCGTTTTTGAGGGAGACGCCTCAGAAGGCGTATTTGACGACGATATAGAGCAAAATCAGGGCAGCCGCGCCGGCGCCGACAATCAATCCCAGGCGCTTCTCGATGAACTCCTTGATCGACTCACCGTAGCGGCGCAGCAGCCAGGCAAGCAGCAGGAAACGAGCGCCTCGCGCCAAGATGGCCGAGACGATGAAGACAACAAGATTGATGTGAAGCGCCCCGGCCAGGATAGTGACCACCTTGATCGGGGGCAGGTGCGCAACTCCGGACGTGACGAGCAGCACCAGCATGAGCCCGGTGCCGGACGACTGCCATTCCTCGAACGCGGCAAGGCCGCCGAAATGCTCCAGGATCGGCCGGGCTATCGTGTCGTAGGCATAGTAGCCGATCAGCCAGCCGGCGATGCCGCCCAGCACGGACGCAACAGTGGCGGTCAGCGCGTAGCGATAGGCGCGTTCGGGCCGCGCCAACGCCATGGGCAGGAACAGCACGTCCGCCGGAATGAAGAACACCGAGCTCTCGACGAAAGCGATGAAGGCCAGCCACCATTCGGCGGATTTGCGCGCCGCCAGCGACAGGGTCCAGTCGTACAGTCCGCGAAGCATCGGCTCTCCTAATGCGTGTCGCCCAAAAGTGCGCAGATGCCCGGGGCAAGGCAGGGATGAAAACAAGGGCCCAAGCTTGCGTGTCRGTCCCTTCAGACGCGCCACGCTTCATGCGCCGCCTGTCTAGAAAGATTTTCCGCGCTGCACAATGGCAGCCCCGCCACGAAATCAAAAGGCGAAGATTGGTCGCATCCCGGTGATCTCGAGAATTGGCCAGTTGACGAACAGGCCTCCRACCGTATAGTCCGCGCCCATCCAGGCCGCCCGGCCTGAGCCCCTATGGCGGAATTGGTAGACGCGCTCGACTCAAAATCGAGTTCCGCAAGGAGTGCTGGTTCGATCCCGGCTAGGGGCACCATTCCATTTTTCAGGACAGGTCCATGTTGCTTGCCTGCCCATGAACGAGGGCAGTCTCGATGAGACCACGGATGGGTTTCACTGCGCTGGACGTAGCCGAGACGATTTGCGGCGCAGGCTGGCTACAGTGCCAGCCTGCGCCCTCGTCAATCCAATCAGAGCGAATGCTTGTAGCCGATCCCGATGTTCCATTTGTCGCCGGCGAGATCGTTGTAGGGGGCCGAAGTCGTGTCGGTCTTCTTCCAGGAATAACCGACGCTGGCATAGACCGCGTTGGTGGAGTCGATGTTGTAGGTCACGCCGGTGGCCAGCTTGGGCGTTTCCCAGGTGGTGCTGAAGGCGTTGCGGTAGCGGAAGTTGAAGACGTTCCAGGTCCACTGCTTGGAGAGCTTCCAGTCGCCCGCGAGATACAGGGCGTAGTAGGGAACATTGGCGTTGGCATCCGCGTCCTTGATGATGCCTGTGTCGTGCCAGGTGTAGCCGAGCCCCAGGCTCGGGGTCAGGGTGAAGGCATCGGTGATCTTGATTTTGTAGCCGAGACTCGCTTCGGCGTAGTACTGCGACTTTCCGCCGGTCTTGAAGGTCGGCTGGATAAAGATGCCGCCGACGAAATTGTTGTCGAAATTGTGCGAGACGCTGAGTTTGAAGTAGGTGTCGGCAAGCGACCTTGCAGTGTTGCTGCCATTGTCGATGGCGTAGAATTCCGGGTCCCCTTCGATCGCAATCGTCCAGCTCGGCGCTGCCGGGGGCGGGGCTTCGACCAGGTCGGCGGCAAAGGCCGATGTGGCCATGGACAAGCAGACGCCCAATGGGGCGATGATGGTGCGCAAAAGCATGGTCTTTCCTCGAGATGTGGCGGCGCATGGAGCGGCGCATTGGGATGTGGCGAGGATTTAGCTAGGCGCGCGCCATTACAGTTATGTGACGATGTGCCATTCGTGTGGGCCGGTTCGTCCGAACGGTTCTCGGCAGGAAATCGGCGGTGCAGTTTGGCCACACAAGCGACGCGATGACGGCAGGAAACCTTTCGATGAGAACGGTTTCCTCGCAGGCGCACCAGGAGGCTGCGTTACGGGTCTCCGCGACCGAGATGCCTATCGCATGTTGCCGGTGTGACCTTGCGAGTATCTGCCGGGCTGCGGCCAGACGGTCAGGCCGTGAGGCTCGACGCCGACCCGGATTTTCGTGACAGCGCCCGAGGTCGTGTCGATCATGTAGACCTCGCTGTCGAAGCGGCCGGACAGCCACAATTGCTTGCCGTCGGCGCTGACATTGCCCATGTCGGGGCTGCCGCCGCCGGGTATCGGCCATTGCGCGACGACCGAGCGGGTGGCGAAATCGATGACGGTCACGCTGCCCGGCCCCTTTGCACGGCCTTGCTCCATCTTGTGCGAACCGCGGTTCGAGACGTAGAGCTTGGTCCCGTCACGGCTGACGACAAACCCGTGCGTGCCGATGCCGGTGGCGATGAAGCCGATCTCGGAAAAACTGTCGCCGTCGATCAGGAACACACCGTCGTTCATCATGTCGGCGACGTAGAAGACCTTGCCGTCGGAGGAGAGCCTGACGTCCTGCGGCATGCCCATTTTCGACAGGGCAAGGTGGCCGAGCACCTTCTGGTTTTTCAGGTCSACCTTSRMCAGSCCGCCATCGCCRTATTCGCAGGTGAAGATSGCGTAGGMRCYGTCGACSGARAAATCGGCGTGGTTGATRCCKGGGCAGGTCGGCGTCGGSAGSSTCGAYTTCAGCGCCATGGTMTGSGGATCGCGAAAGTCGAGCCGCTGGTAGGCCTCATCGACAATGACGGCCGAACTTCCGTCCGGCATGAAGTACATGTTGTAGGGGTCATCGACCGGAATTTCGTGACCCGGCTTGGCGGTCCTGGGGTCGATAGGCGTCACGCTGCCCTTGCTGGTGCCGCTGGCGTTGTTGGCGACCCAGAGCGTCTTCAGATCCCAGGACGGAACGACGTGCTGCGGCTTGCGCCCGACAGGGAACCTGTCGACTTCCTTGAGGGTCACGGGGTCGATCACCGATACGCTGTTGGACGAGCGGTTCGGAACATAGACACGTGGCAGCGCGCCTGCCGTTGCCGGGCTCAAATGATCAGAACCTGTCTGGTCGTAGATATTGATCGGGGAGTGCGAAGGCGCCGGGTCGCTGCAATCCTCCGGGCACGAGCCGGCCGAAGCCGATGCCGACGACAGGGCAAGCAACAAGACGAGCAGCGCGGAAAAGCTCGTGAACTGAAGATATGGTTTGATCATTTGGGTTGCTGTTTTTCGAATTCGCGGATCGCGTCGGTCGTCCCGTTGACGATCAGGTCGACGCCGAGTTGGCCAAACGCGGCTGACGATCGTGTCGGATCGCCACCATAGACGCCGTCGCCGGCATCAAGCTTCGGGGCAGCGGCAAGGCGATCCTTGCGCACCATGGTTGGGTCGATGGCGAGCATAAGTGATGTGTCGGCCAATCCGGCATGGGTTCCGATCTCCGGCCGCGTCGCGCCGGCCGACAGCAGCTTGTCGACATAGGCGCCCTGGGTGATCTGATAGTATTCGAGCGCCGCAAAGACCCGGACCGGGGTTTTGCGCCATTCGGCATTCAGGCGATCGGCGACATGGCGCTCGTCGGCCTGATAGCCGCCGTGGTCGCCGATCAGCACGATGGTCTTGAAGCCGTGCAGCTTGAAGCTGCGGGCCGCGGATTCGAGCAACTGCTCGAAGATCTTGTCGCTGATGGTGATCGTGCCGGGAAACCGCATATGGGCGGTCGGCGGGTCGATGGTTCCTTCCGGAACATAGGAGATCACGGGCGCGACCAACGCGTCGCCCAATTGGTTGGCTATTTTTTCGGCCAGGAACTTGACCCGCACATTGTGCTTGCCCAAAGCCATGGCGGGGCCGCTTTGCTCAGTGCCGCCTATCGGGATGATGATCGTCGTCGTCCCGGCGCCGATCCGGTCGCGCAGTTCGGTCCAGGTCTGGTCTTCAAGGAAGACTGATCCATTAGCGGCGTTCGCAGTCGATGCCAGACTGGACAGAAGCCAAAGGCCGACGACGGTACTCGCGAGCGTGAAACCGTGTCGTGCGATCATTCCAGCCTCAGGACCATACGTCGCATCGGACCGTACGTCCGCCGATTTGCGCAATTTGTGCGAAGGGCAGGGGTCTTGACAAGCGGTCTTCCCGTCAAGCCGCGGAAGCTCAAGATCATGGTCTACCGCCTGCGCAACAAGCTCTTCATGCGGTTGCGCAGCAGGCGTGCCATGTTGCGGGTCTCGCGGTAGAGATGCAGCTGCGAAGCGGCCTGGCGCGCGAGGCGATCAGCGTCCGGCGTCAGCCCGATCACCAGCGTGCCGATCGGCTTGCGCTCGGTCCACAGCCTGCTCATCACCGGATGGTCCGGCACCGCGCAGGAATCGGTCATCATGATGTTGGGGTCGTCGAGATGCTGCCTTGTGACCTCGATCATCAGCAGTGTCCCGGGCGAATAGGCCGATAGCGTCTCGTCATAGGCCGTCTTCCAGGTGTAGGCGACGCCGGCCTCGACGAAGACGATCAGGCAGGCGATGGTGCGGCCATCGAGCGTCAGCGAATGGATGCGGCACATGTCCTGCTCGGCGAGCCTGTGCACGGCCTCGCGGGCAAAGGCAGCGCGGAAGCGGTCGATCGCCATGGCGGTACGCTCGCGGCCTTTCCAGCCCGACGCTTCCAGCGTCAGGAAGCTTTCGATGGCATGGCGGATCTCTTCGGGGCCGCGCGCCACCACATGCTCCAGACTGCCGAGGTCGGCAAGGCGCCGCTTCAGGCGGCGGAACTCGCGATAATGGTGCGCGCGCAGCGAAGCCTTCAGATAGTCGTCGCCGTCGAGTTCGCTCTCCAGCGCGGGGCGCGCCACCTGGCCGGTGGTGACCAGCGTCAGGCCGCGTGTCTCGGCCACGGTGCCAAGCAGGCTCGCCACCGGGCCGTCTAGCCTCATGTCGGGCAGCACGAGGACTTTCGGCATCTTGAGGTGCGGGCGCGACAGCATCGAGAAGAAATCCTCGACGACGCCGATCGGATCGTCGCGGTCGATCAGCGGTGTGCCAAGCGGACCAAAGGGGCTCGACCAGGTGCGCATCACCGGAACGCCGAGCGGCACCACGGGCCGTTCCACCGAGATCGGCACCAGCAGGCGCAGCCGGTTGCGGTATTCGTCGCCGTCGCGGATCACCGCCAGCCGCACCTCGCGATCTTCCAGCCGGGGCATGGCCGGCGCCAGGAAACGCGGGTTGAAGAAGACGTTCGGCTCGATCGTGCGGGCGCAGAGATAGTCCAGCTCCTCGACCAGGTCGAAGCCGGCCGATGCCGGGTAGATGGCAAGCTTGCGCTCGGGCCGGTTGTTGGCGAGGATTTCGATATGGGCGGGGTCGGCGTCGCGCGCCAGGCCGGCAAGGCCCGACACCATGGCGCCGGCGGTGCCGCCGCTGCTGGTTTCCTCGAGCAACGGGATGGCGGCCATCAGGCGGCTCCTTTGGCAGGCACGAAGATCGCCATGACGATGCCGAGCTTGCGCCACACCGTGAAGGACAGTGCGGTGGCCTCGAAGATCATGGCAAAGGCGGTGGCCATGGCCGCGCCCCACAGGCCGAAATGCGGGATCAGCACCACGTTGAGGCCGATGTTGAAGGCCAGCGTCATGGCATAGACGGCGGCGCAGATGTTCTGGTTGCCGCTCATCGTGAGCAGGCTTTCGCAAGGGCCGACGGCGGCGCGCGCCACGACGCCGAAGACRAGCAGGAACAGAAGCGGATAGCCAGTGGTGAATTCGGGGCCGAACAGCACGAGCATGGGTTCGCCGAGCGCCAGCACCAGGATCGCCATCAGCAGCGACGGCCAGAAGGTCCACGACACCGTTTCGCGGGCGAAAGCGGCAAGCTTGGCCGGATCGCCATGGGTGAATTGCGCGTAGCGCTGGGCGACGCCGGCCTTGACCGCGAAATAGACGAAATGCACCAGCGCCAGCGTCTTGACCGTGGCGAAATAGACGGCGACGTCATTGGGGTTCATGTAGGCGCCGACCATCAGCACGTCGGCATTGGTGAGCAGGAAGAAGAAGCTTTCGACGAGGAAGATCGGCAGCGAGACGATGAACCATTGCGCGAAATGCACTTTCATCGGCCCGGTCGGAATCTGCCTTTCCATGCGGTGCGTGACGCCGATCAGCTGCGCGAGCGTGGTGACGTAGGTGGCGGCGATCGAGGCGAAGATTGCCGTCCTGGCATCGGCGGCGTAGCCGACATAGAGCATCAGCGCCATGAACAGCAGGATCAGCACCGGGCGTATCAGGTAAGTCGGCGACAGGGCAAACAACGCCCAACTGTTCGCCCTGGCCTGGCCCTGCAACAGATCCGACACCGCGATCATCGGCAGGCAGATGACGCCGAGGATGAACGGTATCACGTAATAATTTTCGAGCCAGGGCGCCGCCAGCCAGACGCCGAGCGCGCCGAGCCCGGCGATGATGGTGGAGGCGATCAGTACGAACAGGCGGCTGGCCACGACAATGCCGCGCAGCTCGTCCATCATGCCGCGCTCGCGGTATTCGGGGATGAAGCGGATGACMGAGGTGTGGAAGCCGAGGCAGGCGAGGTTGCCGACGATGACCATCGTCACCCAGACGAGCACGAAGATGCCGTATTCGAACGAACCCATCCAGCGCGCCATCAGCACCTGGCTGATGAAGGCGATGACGGCGCTGACGATGCGGATGGAGAAGGCGATGACCGACATGCGGCCGGCCTCGCCGCGCTCATCGGCGGTGAACAGCACGGCGTCGATGCGGCCAAGCAACGGCTTGATGCGCAGCGCCAAACGCTGCGGCAAGAACCGCCCGGCAGTCGTGGCCGCGGAAAAGCGCACCCCGAATATTCTCCGTTTTCCGCCTCTTTTTCAGGCTTTGGTGTAGCGGAGACACATTAAGAAACGGTTGGGTGAGGAGCGGTCCGCGCAGCGGACGAAAAGCCAATGATTTGGCTTTTCGAGTGACGAACGCCCGGAGCCATAGCGGAGGGCCGGCACGCCGCTGGTGCGCAGCGAGCGCGTTTTGATGTTCCGGTGGCATGACGAATGGCGAGAAAACGCCGGGTCCGGGTCAGCCAGCAGTCATTCTACGTGCTGTTTCAATGCAAGCGTTGGAAAGGCTAGGTCGGCGCGGCGTCGTGCTCGACTTTCGCGGTGCGATGGCCGTTGATGAGGTGGCATTCGCCCGATCGCCGCCAATCGCGGACCCTGGCGCCGCCCCTTGTGTGTTTGGAATCGTGCATTGTTGAGGGTGCCACGGACCAGGTGCTTGCCTGATCCGTGGCGGTGGTCGAGAGCCCGTCGCCCCTCAGGTGGCCTAAACCGTGGATGAGCTGGGGCCCGACCGCCTTCTTTTGTGAACCCGAACAGTTGCAAGGGGCAAGCCCCCGCACACAAGGAAGGGACCGAGGAGATGGTAGCGCAAACGGTTCAGGAC
>NZ_JBFUGJ010000106.1:0-17018 GCF_056402975.1 Mesorhizobium sp. P3_A9
GTCACGGAATGGATCCCAGGGTCTCCGCGACGGAGCTTCGCTCCTGCTTCGCCCTAGGATGACGAAGTTGGGAAGGCTTCGGCAAAATCTCCATCCAATCCGTCAAAACAACTATGCCGAAGAACTAGCCGTCCGCAGGCCTTCCGGGGACCGCCCGAGCCAGAAAATCTCGAAAGCTTTCCGGCTGCTTACCGGTAAGCGCGGTGAAATCGCTTGATGTCGCGGCGTAGCGACCCTCGGCTATCGAGGCGCATAGGCTGGAGAAGGCTTGTGGCCAGGGATTGTCGAGGCGCGCCGACGCGGAGGCCAGATAGTCGCCGGGGGAGCAGGGACGATAGCGTAGGGGCTGTGCTGTTACCTCGCCATAACAGGCGGCGACCTCGTCAAAGCCCAGCGCCTGGTCTCCGGTGATCGTGTAAAGGGCGCTGGATGTGTTGGCCCTCGCTGCCGCCGCGGCGATGGCGGCCGCAACGTCGTCGCGCGAGACCGGTGCGACCAGGCCCTGTCCGACAGGCAGCGCCAGTTCCCCCGCGGCGGGCACGAGCCATGTGTCGAGAATAAAATCGCTGTAGAGGCCGCAGCGCAAGATGGTCGAGGGCACGCCGCAGGCGGCCAGCAGGCGCTCTGCGTCCCGGTAAACAGGCGCGTAGTAGAAGGGCGAGGCCTCGCCGATGTCGATGATGCCTGTGAAGGTGATGTGGCGGACACCGGCCGCGCTTGCTGCCGCGATGGYGTTGGCGTGGTGGCGCATGACCGCATCCGCATAACCATCGCTTGAAATCAGCACCAGTTGGTCGATGCCGGTGAAGGCTGTCTTCAGGGCGGGGGCATCCTCGTAATCGCCGACACGCAGCGCTACTCCCCGCGGCAGGCGCCCTTGCGCAGCCTCAGGCTTGCGGACAAGTGCGGCCACCTCTTGGCCTGACGACACCAGTCTTGAGACGACGGTGTTGCCGACATGGCCGGTGACGAGGATCATTGCTGTCGTCCAATCTTCCGTCCGTTCAAAATCTTCCGCCCTCCAAATCCCCGCTTGACGAACATATATCCCTGTGGTTATACGTCAACCAATAGCCAACGGGTTATCGATCTGACATGCCGGACGCCCATGACATGCTCTTCAGGACGCTCGCCGACCCGACAAGGCGGGCGATCTTCGAACGGCTGTGCCGCCAGGGAGAACAGACGGTAGGGGCGCTGACGAGCCAGTCCGGCGTCTCGCAGCCGGCGGTGTCGAAGCATCTGGGCTTGCTGAAGCAGGCCGGGCTGGTGCGCGACCGCCATGAGGGCCGGCAGACGCATTACAGCGCGCAGCTCGGTGCGCTGGCGCCGCTGATGGACTGGACACGCCATATGGCCGGGTTCTGGGAGAGCCGGTTCGACGATCTCGAGGATTTGCTCAAAAGGATGGACCAGTGAACGATAGTGCCCAGGAGACCCGCACTGTCGTCGTCGAGCGGCAGATTTCGCATCCGCCGGAAAAACTCTGGCGTGCGCTGACGCAACCGCATCTGATCGAGGAGTGGCTGATGAAGAATGATTTCAAGCCTGATGTCGGCCACCGCTTCAACATCAGCGCCGATTGGGGCGGCGTGCTCGACTGCGAGGTGCTTGCCGTCGAGCCGAACAAGACGCTGTCCTACACCTGGAACCTCGCGCACTTGGATCCGGCCTTTGATCTCAGGAGCGTTGTGACCTTCACGCTGACCCCGACGCCAACCGGAACGCATCTGCGCATGGAGCAATCCGGCTTCCGGCCCGATCAGCGCCGGGCCTATGGCGGCGCCAGAACCGGTTGGCCGCAATTCTTCGAGAAGCTGGAGCAGCTTCTCGACCGGACTGACTAAAATCCACCGGCCGATTTGAAAACCAAAGCTGAGTTTACCTGGGCGGCTTGCCGCCAGCAAAACCTATGGAGAAAGACGATGAAGATCAAACTGACCAGCATCCATGTCGACGACCAAGACAAGGCGCTTGCCTTTTACACCGGTGTGCTCGGCCTGGCCAAGAAGGCCGATTTCAGCAACGGGCCGTTCCGCTGGCTGACSGTCGCCTCGCCSGACGAGCCCGAGGGSACCGAGCTGCAACTGGCGCGCAACGACAATCCGGCGACCAAGGCCTACCAGCAGGCGATGTTCGAGCAGGGCCAGCCGGCGGTGATGTTCTTCACCGACGACATCAAGGGCGACCATGAGCGCATCACGGCAAACGGCGGCACGTTCAGCATGGCGCCGACCGAAGTGACCGGCTCGACCATCGCCAAGCTGAATGACGGCTGCGGCAATCTCATCCAGATCACCCAGCTGGCGCGCTGGTAGCAGCGCCCAATTTCACGCAGTTTTTTAAGGGAGGTAATTTTGGACTGGAGCAAATGGATCAGGCAGACGCATCGCTGGCTGTCGATTATCTTCACAGCAACCGTCGTCGCCAATTTCGCCACCATGGCCTTTGGGCAACCGCCGGCCTGGGTGGTCTATTCGCCGCTTCTGCCGCTCTTCCTTTTGCTGTTCAGCGGCCTCTATATGTTCGTGCTGCCCTATGTCGGGAAAGGACGCGGGATAGGAGGGGAAGGGTATGGCCAAGTCGACCGGCGCCAAGGCTGAACCGAAGCTGCTTTCCGGCGGCAACCCGCAGATCGCCAAGGGCCATGGCGACGCGCCGGTGCAGGCGTATATCGCGGCCATGCCGGGCTGGAAGCGCGAGATGGGTGGGCGTCTCGACGCGCTCATCTCACGCGCCGTGCCCGGCGTGCACAAGGCGGTGAAATGGAACTCGCCGCTCTATGGCGTCGAAGGCGAGGGCTGGTTCCTCGGCGTCCATTGCTTCACCAAATACATCAAGGTGGCCTTCTTTCGCGGCACGTCGCTGAAGCCGGTGCCGCCGGGCGAATCCAGGAGCCAGGACACGCGCTACCTCAACATCCACGAGGACGATCCGTTCGACGAGGCGCAATTCAGCGCCTGGGTGAAGCAGGCCAGCCAATTGCCTGGCGAGCGTATGTAAGCGCTTTATTGTTCATATTTTGAGGAGGAAAAGCATGACCGGATCGCAAGAGAGCAAATCTCCCTCCGAACTGATCGACGGCAGGATCAAGGAACTCGGCGACTGGCGCGGGGAGATGCTGGCCCGGCTGCGCGCGCTCATTCATCAAGCCGATCCCGATGTCGTCGAGACCTGGAAATGGCGCGGCGTGCCGGTGTGGGAGCATGACGGCATGATCTGCACCGGCGAGACCTACAAGAGCGTCGTCAAGCTGACCTTCGCCAAAGGTGCTGCGCTGCCCGATCCCGCGCGCCTGTTCAACTCCAGCCTCGAAGGGAATACGCGGCGGGCTATTGATTTTCAGAAGGGTGAAGAGGTCAACGAAGAGGCTTTCAAGGCGCTCGTGCTTGCTGCCATCGCTCTGAACAAGTCGAAGGCCAAACGCTAGGCGGCGCCAGCTCCCCTGCCAAAACCGGCCGCGTTTACGATCTGGGAAGCTTGATGGTGCTAGATATCGCCGGATGATGGCCGGCCGGGTTGGCCGGCCCCGGATGGATTCGCCATGAACAGCCCGATGCGCATGCCGTGGGTGGACACGGCCAAAGGTCTCTCGATCATCCTAGTGGTCATGATGTACTCGGCCTACAACACCGGCGAGTACACGGGCGGCGTCGGTTTTCTCCACTATGTCATCGGCTTCGCGACGCCGTTCCGCATGCCGGAATTCTTCCTGATTTCGGGACTGTTCCTGTCGCAGGTGATCGACCGGCCGTGGCGGCGCTATGTCGACCGGCGTGTCGTCCACTATCTCTATTTCTACGTGCTGTGGGCGATCATCTCGATCGGGCTGAAGATCGGCATCTTCAGCCGGGATCCCGGCGGCATGCTGCACGATCTCGCAATGGCCGTTGTCCAGCCCTATGGCGTGCTGTGGTTCATCTACATGCTGGCGGTGTTCGGCCTTGTCGCCAAACTTTTGCGGCAATTCCGCGTGCCGGCCTGGATCGTCATTGCGCCTGCTGCCGCGCTGCAGATGTGGGCACCGCATCCCGACAGCTATGCGCTTGAACAATTCGCGGCCTATTTCGTGTTCTTCTACCTCGGCTTTGTGCTGGCGCCGCTGATTTTCCGGCTCGTCGAGTGGACGCAACCCCGCCCGATGCTGGCCGTCGCCGGCCTGGCTTTGTGGGCTGTTGTCAACGGCCTGCTCGTCTATTCGCCGGGTTATGCTATGCAGCCGGTCGGCATGCAGATGGGCCTGGCGGCATGGCCGCCGCTGCATCTCACCTTGGCCGTCACTGGCGCCGTGGCGCTGTGCGTGCTTGGCGGCTTCCTGTCGACATTCCCCGTCATGGAATGGCTGCGCTGGCTGGGCGAACATTCGCTGATCGTCTATGTCGCCTTCACCATTCCGATGTCGCTCTTCCGCGGTGCCGCACTGGCAAGCGGCCTGCTGACCGACACCGGCATGCTCAGCCTGGCTGTGCTGCTGGTCTCGATCATCAGCCCGGTGGTGCTCTACTTCATCATCCAACGCGTGGGCTTCGGCATGTTCCTGTTCGAGCGGCCGGCCTGGGCGCATGTCGACAACGGCGCGCCGCAAGCGGCACCGAAGACGGCGCTGCCTGCCGCCGCCGCTCAATCAAGCCGGACATAGTCGAACGCGCAAGGCCTGAAGTCTTGCGGCCGGCCTCAGCCGTCCCGCAGCCACACCAGCATCTCGCCGGGCTCGCGATTGTCCCAGGCGAAATAGGGGATGGCGGTCAGGCGCGTCTCGACGCTGGCCGGCGGTTCGGAGCGATAGAGCCCGTCCTGCCAGCCGTCGCTGGCATCGGTCCGCGCCGTGGCTGAAAGCGTCACCACGCCCCCAAGCAGTTCGGGCGCCTCATGGGCCTCTATCCCTGCCGTGCGCGGCAGGGTCAGGCGATGCAGCCGGCTGTCATTGTCTGATGCCTCGACGCAATAGATCAGCGGCCCGCGCGACAGCGCGACGCGCCCAGCATCCTGCCTGACCTCGGGGTTGGCGTAGAGCCGCTCGATCGGCATTTCGAGGTCGAGCCGGACGCGGTCACCCTTTTGCCAGACGCGCCGGATCGCGGCATAGCCGTCGCTGCTCACGTCATCGAGGTCGACCGCCTCGCCATTGATCTCGAGCGTGGCGTTGGAACTCCAGCCCGGTATGCGCAGATGCAACGTGAACTCTACCGGCGCTTGCGGTTCAACCGTGATCTCGACGGCGCCGTCCCAGGGATAGTGGCTCGCCTGTGTCAGGCTCACTGGCGTGCCCGCTATGTCGAAGCGGGCGGTGGAGTCGCCGTAGAGGTGGACGGCGAGCCCATCGTCGGCCAGGCTGTAGAAATAGCTGCCGATGGAGGCGACCATGCGCCCGACATTGGGCGGGCAGCAGGGGCAGCGGTGCCATTTCCATCTGTTGTGCCGGCCCCGGCTTTCCAGCGGGTTTTCGTAGAAGAACAGCGAGCCGTCGAGCGACAGGCCGGAGATCGAGCCATTGTAGAGCGCGCGCTCCATCATGTCGGCATAGCGGGCGTTCGGCCCCATGCCGAGCATGCGGCTCGCCCAGAACACCAGGCCAACGGCGGCGCAGGTCTCGGCATAGGCGCTCTCATTGGGCAAATCGTAGTCGCTGGTAAAACCTTCATTGTGCGCCGAGGGTCCGAGCCCGCCGGTGATGTAGAGGTTTTTCGTGGTGAGATCGTCCCACAGCCGGTCGAGCGCCACCCGCAGCGTGTCGTCGCCATATTCGGTGGCGATGTCGGCCATGCCCGAATAGAGGTACATCGCCCTGACCGCGTGGCCGACGACCTTGTCCTGTTCGCGCACCGGTCTGTGCGACTGATTGTATTCATAGGTCTTGAAATGATAGGCCTTGGGGTCGGCGCCGCGGGCGCGCGCCTCCTCGTCGAAGTAATGCGGCTGCTGCCCGCGCTGGTCGATGAAGTATTTCGCCAGCTCCATGTATTTCGTCTCGCCGGTCACCCGCGAGAGCTTGACCAGCGCCAGCTCGATCTCCTCATGGCCGCAATAGCCCTTCTTCTTGCCGGGCTCCGGCCCCAGCACCGAGGCGATGTGGTCGGCATAGCGGCTCATAATGTCGAGCAGCTTGCGCTTGCCCGTCGCCTGATAGTAGGCGACCGCGCCTTCGATCAGATGGCCGGCGCAATAGAGTTCGTGGCAGTCGCGCAGATTGGTCCAGCGCTTGCCGGGCTGGATGCGTTGGTACCAGCTGGAGAGGTAGCCGTCCTCCTGCTGCAGTCTGCCATACATGTCGATGACGGCGTCGATCTTCTTTTCAAGCTCGGGGTTCTTGMGCCGGTAGAGCGAATAGGCCGCGGTCTCGATCGTCTTGCCGAGATCGGAATCCCAGAACATCTGCGTCGTCACCGTCGAGCCGGTGAATTCGGCGCCCTGGCGGTCGGCTTCATCGGGCGAGGGCGAGTGGAAGGGAATGACGATTCCGGGCGAGGGGCGGTCGGGGTCGATCTGCTCCAGCATGCGCGCCTCGACGCAGCGCTCGTAGAGGATATCGGCGGTGCGCGTCGCCACCGCGTCGGCGCGGTCGCCCCAGAAGCCGTGCACGTCGACCTGCGGCACCGGCAGCGGGCGGAAGGCGAGTTTCGGTTTTCCGGGTTTTGCGGATGCGGTCATGAACTTACTCCATTTGGTCGATTACTTGACGGCCCCGGCCATCAGGCCGCGGATGTAGAAGCGCTGCAGCGCGAGGAACAGGATCAGGCACGGCACCATCATCACGGTGACGCCCGCCTGGACCGCACCCCAGTCGATGGCGCCGAAGCGGCCCGACTGCAGTGCCGTCATCATCACCGGCAGCGTGAATTTGGACTGGTCGGTCATCAGCACCAGGGCGGCGAGGAATTCGTTCCAGGCGCCGAGGAAGGCGAACAGCGCGATGGTGACGACGCCCGGCCAGACCAGCGGCAGCATCACCTTCAAAAGCATGGTGACGTTGTTRGCGCCGTCCATGCGGGCGGCCTCCTCGATCTCGCGCGGCACCGCGTCGAAGGCGTTGCGCATCATGAAGATCGAGAACGGCAATTGCAGCGTCACATAGACGCCGACCAGGCCGGTCAGCGTGTTGTGCAGGCCAAGCTTGGTCAGCACCAGGAAGATCGGCGTCAGGATCGACTGGAACGGGATCATGATCGTCGACAGGATGAGGACGAAGAACAGGTCCTTGAACGGAAAGCGAAAGCGCGAAAAACCGTAGCCGGCGAGCACGCTGACGATGACCGACAAAATGACGGTCATCACCGAGACGTAGATGCTGTTTTGCGCCGAGGCCCACAGCCCATCACCGAAGGAGTTGAGCGTGGCGTAGTTTTCGAGCGAGAAGCCCGTCGTCGGCCATGGCGGCAGTGGCGGCAGGCGGGCTTCTGCCGCCGGCTTGAAGGCCGACAGCACGGTCCACACGATCGGCGCCACGAACAGCACAGAGGCGATGATGCCGGTGGAGTGCCTGGCGAAGCGAGCAGCGAGCTTGCCTCTGGCTGATACCGCCTGCGCCATCAGTCGATACCTTCCGGCTTGCGCAGCAGCCAGAGCTGAACGAGGCTGAGCGCCACCAGGATCACCAGCAGCACCATCGAGAGTGCGGCGCCATAGCCGAGCTTGAACGACACGAAGGACTGGTTGAAGATCCAGTAGACCGCCGTCAGCGTCTGGTTGCGCGGGCCGCCGCGCAGGATGATGTAGAACTGGTCGAAGGCGAGGATCGAGCCGGCCACCGACAGGATCAGCGCCAGCGCCAGCGTGCGGCGCATCAGCGGCAAAGTGATCGCCCGGAACCTTGCGAACGGCCCGGCGCCGTCGATGACGGCGGCCTCCTGCAGGTCCTGCGGGATCGATTGCAGGCCGGTCATCAGGATGATCATGGTGAAGCCGGCGACCTTCCACACCACCATGGCGATGATCGACCAGAAGGCCGGCTGGAAGGTGGCGAGCAGGTTGAACTTCTTGTCGATCAGGCCGAGATCGTAGGCGGCTGGGCTGAACAGGCCGGAATCGACATTGAGCAGCCATGACCAGAGCAGGCTCGCCGAGGCAAAGCCGACCACCGCCGGCATGAAGAAGGCGGTGCGGTAGAGGTTGGTCAGCGGCCGCGGTTTTTCGATGAAGATCGCCAGCGGAAAGGCGAYGGCGAAGATCGCGATSGTGACGATCACCGTGTAGTAGCCGGTGAAKYTSAGCGCGTTCCAGAACCKGGTGTCGCGCAGAATGGCGACGTAATTGTCGAAGCCGATATAGAAGTGCTCGCCCATCAGCGGCCAGTTGTGCAGCGACATCCAGGCCGTCATGCCGAGCGGGATGACGAAGAACAGCATCACCAGCGCCACGGCCGGCGCGACATAGAGCAGCCCGATCCACTGCCGGCGGCCCGCGCCGACTCGTTTTCTGGCGCGGGGTGGGGCGGTGGTGGTTGCGATGGTGGTCATGGGTGGATGGCCGATGCTGTTCGGGCGTTGGCCAAGTACCCCCTCACCCGGATTGCCAACCGAATTGCRAAGGGCAATTCGGGGCAATCCGACCTCTCCCCGAGGGGAGAGGAGGGAGCCGGCRCGAGCGCCCGTCTCTTCTCCCCAGCGGGGAGAWGGTGGCCGCGWAGCGGCCGGATGAGGGGGTCTTGTCTCAACGCTATAGCCCTGCCGTTGGCGATGCAAAATTGCCGGCCACCCGCCCAGGGAGACAGGCGGGTGGCCGGCAGGCGGCCGCTACTTCTGCGGCGCCTGGTCGATGATCGACTGCATGGTCTCCTGCGCGTTCGCGATCGCGCCGTCGACATCGTCGCCGAAGAAGACCTCGTTGATCATCTGCGTCCACGGGCCGTTGGCGGAGTTGATCAGATCGTTGAACACCACCGAATAGGGCGTCTTGCCTTTGGCCATGGCCTCGGCGGCGATCTGGTAGCGCGGGTCGAGATCCTTCAGCGCATCCTTGGCGATGTCGCCGCGCACCGGCAGGCTGCCATATTTGGCCAGGATGGTCTGGCCCTCGAGCGAATAGGCGAAGTCGAGGAACTCCTTCACCACGGCGAGTTTCTTGGTGCCCTTGGTGACGACGAAATTGTCGCCGCCGGCAAAGGACGACCAGCCGCCATCCTTGCCCGGCAGGAAAGTGACGCCGTAGTCGACATTGGGGTACTGCGTGTTGAGCGCGCCGATGGCGAAGGCGCCGGAGGGCGAGATGCCGATATTGCCGGCGGCAAAGGCGGCAAAGAAGTTGGCGCCGGTATCGGTCTGCGCGCCTGCCGGCACCAGGTCCTTCTTGACCATCGAGCGGTAGAGGTCGATGGCGCCGCGCAGTTGCGGGCTGTCCAGCGTCGCCTTCGAGCCGTCTTCCGAGAGGATATCGCCGCCCGAGGCCCATATCAGCGGTGTGAAGGTGAAGATGTTGCAGCCGCCGCAATTGCCGGAGAAGTAGAAGCCCTTGATGTTGCCGCCGAGCGCGTTGACCTTTTCGGCGTCGGCGGCGATCTCGGCCCAGTTGGTCGGGCCTTTTTCAGGGTCGAGACCGGCCTGCTTGAACAGCTTCTTGTTCCAGATCAGCACCGAGGCGTCGGCCGAGAAGGGCAGGCCGTAAATGTGGTCCTTGTAAGTTCCCGTCTTCACATGCGCCGGCGACAGGCTGGCGAAATAGGGCAGGGACTTGGCCCAATCGGTGATGTCCTCCAACTGGCCGGAGGCGGCGAAGGAGGGCGTGTAGATCAAGTCGAGCGACAGCGCGTCGGGCGCCGTGCCGCCGGCGGCGGCGGCGCCGTATTTCGGAATGATCTCGGCATTGGGGATGATGTCGAGCTTGATCTGGTCCTTGTGCGCCTTGTTGTAGGCGTCGACGATCTTCGGCATGAAGTTCGAGCCGTCGGCGCGCACCCAGATGTTGGCGGTGTCGGCGGCGGCAGCGCCGAGGCTGCTGCCCAGCACGGCAGCGGTCAGGGCCAGTTTGGCAATCAGGTTCCTCATCTTCTCCTCCTCCAAGGTTGGCCGCTGTGTGCGGCTTGGCGCCGATCAGGCGGCGCTTTCGTTTTCAGCCATCCAGCGGATGGCCGCAGGAATGCCGCACCACCAGCCGGCACGGCAGTTTTCGAATGCCCGGYRCGGCSGGYTGGCCGCCGACSAGYGAAAGCAGRGTSAGGCCCGCCTCGCGTCCGAGGGCGACCAGGTTCATGTCGACCGAGGTTAGCGGCGGGCGGGTCGCTTCGGCGACGATCTCCCAATTGTCGAAGCCGATGACGCCGACATCATTGGGCACGTTGAGGCCGCGTTCACGCAGAGCATCGATGACGCCGCGCGCGATCTGGTCGTTGCCGCAGAAGATGGCGTCCGGCCTTTCGCTTTTGCCATCGAACAGGATCGCCACTGCCTCATGCCCCCAGGCTTCCGACCAGGAGCCGAGCAGCGGTTCGGTCACCGGCAGCCCGGTTTCGGCGAGCACGTCGCGATAGGCCTGGGCGCGGGCGTGGACCACGGCAAAGCTCGCCGGCCCGCTGACATGGGCGATGCGCCGGCGGCCGAGCCGGCAGAAATGCTCGACCGCCAGCCGCGCCCCGCCGGCATCGTCCGAGACGAAGGCGACAGCGTCGGGATCGGGCTGGGTGAAGGCATAGATCACGGGCACGCGCAGATTGGAGAGATCGACAGGCAGATGGCGGTCGATACGCTTGCCGGTGGCGATGATGCCGTCGACGCGCTTGTCGAGCATGGCGTCGACATGCAGCTGGCCAAGGCGCGGATCCTCTTCGACATTGCACAGGAACACCGAGACGCCCTTGTCGACCAGCGCGTCCGAAATGCCCGACATCAGCGGCAGCGAGAAGCGGCCATAGGTATCGTTGGTGAGCAGGCCGACGGTGAAGGAGCGGCGCCTAAGCAGACTCTGCGCCAGGCTGTTGGGGCGGAAGCCGAGGCTGCGCGCTATCTCGCGGATGCGCTCGCGGGTCTCGGCGGTCATGCGCCCCTGGTCGTTGAGCGCTTTCGAGGCGGTGGCGACGCTGACGCCGGCCTGCGCCGCCACGTCACGCAAGGTGACGGGCTTTGGAAAKACCGGAACTGGCTGATCGTCCGATGCCATCGCGCCGAGAAATCCTTAGTTGGGAAAAGGTTTTCTCTTACAGGTCGGAACAAGGCCCGGCCAATGGCCGAGCCCGCTCGGAAATGTTTGGAAAAACCTTTTCTCACATCAGGCTAGGGCAGATTGAGGGAGCGTTCAAGGGGAAAAGTGGTCTGGAGTTCCGTCGGTGGAGAGAAAGGCCAGAGGTGGCAAGGCTCGGGTTCCTCGCCCCGCAAAGCGGGGGAGAGGTGGCCGCGAAGCGGACGGAGAGGGGGCTGGCGTCGGCATGTCACGGGGAATGGCTTGCATCCGAGCGGAAGGGTTTGCGCCATTCCCCCTCTCCGTCTCGGCTTCGCCGAGCCACCTCTCCCCCACTCTCGTGGGGGCGAGGAACCCACGGATTGTCAGCGAAGTTTTAAGGGCTTCCGCGCCATGGTGGCCACCTGCCAGGAATTCCGCCATGCCCGATACGTCATACGCTCCGAAAGGCCCGGCCTCGCAGCCCGGCAAGCGGGCAGGGCACGACAGCGCCGACGAGCGCCGTCGCGATGCCGCCGCCGTCGCCCAACTCAAGCAGCAAGTCGTAGCACAGGCCGCACTGATCGCCAGGCAAGAGGTTTCGCTGGCGCACAGCCGCAAGATCTTCGACCGTGCTTCGGTCGCCGCGCGTATCGGCGTGTGGGAATGCAGCCTGCCCGGCGAACAATTGCACTGGACCGATGTGGTCTATGATTTGTTCGATCTGCCGCGCGGCGCCCTGCTCGATCGCAGTGAGATCGTCAAGTGCTATCCGGCGGAGTCGCGCAAGGCGCTGGACAGTTTGCGCAGCCGCGCGATCGCCGAGCGCAGCGGCTTCAGCCTCGACGCCGAGATCACCACCTTCGCCGGACACAGCCGCTGGATCCGCATCACCGCGACCGTCGAGTGCGAGGAGGGTGTGCCGGTGCGCATCTTCGGCATGAAACAGGACATCACCGAGGAAAAGATCCTGTCGGACCGGATGCGCTATCTCGCCGAATTCGATGCCATGACCGGGCTTGCCAACCGCGCCCGCTTCCAGGCGCGGCTGGCGCAGGTGGATGAAAGCCGCCCACTCGGCGCGCTGCTGTTGATCGACCTTGACGGCTTCAAGGCGGTCAACGACACGTTCGGCCATGTCGTCGGCGACGAATGCCTGAAGGCGGCGGCCGAGCGCCTTGCCGGCGGCTGCGGTGAGGCGGAGCTGGTGGCGCGCGTCGGCGGCGACGAGTTCGCGGTGCTGCTCGGGTCGCATCTCGACCGGGGTGCTGTCTCCGGCGTGGCGCGCGACATCATCGAGAGCATGGGCAAGCCGGTCGCGATCCGCGGCCAGTCGCTGAGGCTCGGCGCCTCGGTCGGTATCGCGTTTGCCGGGGCAGGCTCGCCTTGCGACCTGTTCGCGCAGGCCGACACCGCGCTCTATGCCGCCAAGGCGGCAGGGCGCAACACGTTCCGCATCTTCAAGGCGGAAGCCGGTGCGAAAGGCAGGAGTGCCGCGGCGTGAGTGCCTGAGCTCTTTAGGAAAAGCCCAGACGGCTTCCCGGGAAAAGCACATAAAGCTTTCCCTTGGGGTTTTTTTAAAACAAAGAGTTAGGGCTGTGAGTTGGAGTTCTGATTCACCCGCTGGAGCGCTGCTTGCCGGTCACGCATTGCCCGCACAGATCGACGTCTCGCCTCCCAAAGGCACCGCTCGTCCCTTCGGAGTTTGGCAGCATGGAGCCTGGCGGAAAGCGATGGAACGACACCGCCAAGCGGCATTTCGCAAAGTGTTGACAGAACCGCCTTCGGGCTTAACTTTTCCGCAAGCATTTCCCCGTTAGGTCAACGGCAATGGCCTCGTGGCGGAGCGGCTACGCTGGAGACGGCAAATCTCTGAAGCCTCGGTTCGATCCCGAGGCGAGGCCTCCACACAATCATATAGTCGAGAACCTTCGCTGGACCGCTTGTCGCAGCGGATTTGTGCGGTTCCGGCCATGAAGCAGCAGGGCCGACGTTAATACCGCCTATCTGCATTTGGCATGCAGGGCGCTCGCGAAAAGAGTGCTATGGAAGGGCGCGAGCATGCTCGCTCCGACTTTCCCCGACATTCGAGGTCATTTTCGTGCGTGAACCGTCACTGCTGCCGGTCTTTGGGAAACTGGGCGCCAAGGCATCCGTCGCCATTGTGCCGGCACCGGTCGCTTCGGCAGGCATCGTGCCGCGCTTGCGGCAAGTTCTGACCGCGCATGGCGGCATGGTGCTGAAATTGTCGGTGATCGCCTGGACGGTGCTGGTCCTGGGAGCGGTGTTTTTCATGATGCAGGGCTGAGGTAAGCCAGCATGGCCAATCGCTACACACTGCGCATGGAGCTTCCCCAGAGTTGGACCATAGTCGACGTCTTCACCGGCCAGCCAGCCGTGGTCAGGCAAAAAGTGATGGTCGGGATGGGCCCGCGCGAGGCCGAGGACATGGTCGTGCAGATGAATGTGCGCGACGTCAGGCGCCGGGAGAGGGCGGAGCGCAAGGATTGAACGTTCCGGCTGCCGGCTCAAAGGCTGGGCCAAGACCCCGCCGAACCAAAACCAGAGGATTCCCGTGAGAGCGAGCCTGAGGCAAAAGATACTGGAGGTCTGCGACCGCAAGATCTCCGAGAAAGGGCCTGCCGTCGGCGTGTCGTTCTACGCGTTTTTTGCCAACAGGAATGACGACCCCGAGCTGCTGATGGAAGCAGCGGAATGGTGGATCAGAACCCACCGCCTCGATCATTTCGAAAAGGCCGCGAAGATACGCACGATGATCGAGGGCATGGAGCTCGGCTAATCAGCCGAAGTCGGCGGCCGTCAGCACATACATGCTCTTGCGGGTGCGGTCGTAAGCCTTCGACGCCACGTCGCGGATGGCGCCGCTCTGCGTGTCGAATGTGGCGAGGTAGCCTGCCTCGTTGGCTGCGGTTGCCGGCTGCATCCTGGTCATCGCGTCGGCAGCGACCGAGAAGGAAATCTGGAACATGCCGTCATGGCCGACGAAACGGATGCGCTTGCCGGCTTCGTCATAGCTGCGGCTGCGGTTGGGGAAGGTGAGGCTCATGTCTTGACCTCCGTTGTGGCGGCCTTCTTGGTCGCGCGCTTCTTCTTCGGCGTCGGGTTCAGGGCTTCGGCGACCCGGTCGGCCTCTTCCTTGGCCAGCCGCAAAATCCTGAGCTTCGCCGTCTTGATCTCCCTGGCCTTTGCCTCCGACATGTACTCGGCGGTTGCCTTGTTGCGCTCGGCCGTCTTCTTCTGCTTGTCGACAAAGCGGGCTTCAGCTTTTTCCATGATCGTCTGATTGCCATCGGCCATCGAACAAATCTCCCTTGCGTTTGAAATCGTGAAAGTGAACTTGTCCGATAAATAGGCACTCGACCGGCAAAATTCAATTTTTTGAATTATTTATGCCATTCGCGATATCACGGAATCGCCGGCCGAAATAATACTTTTCAATATTTCATCGAGCCCGCGAATAATTTTTGGCACTCCTATCTATCGAGTGCCAAAGCGCCTATATGGGGGAAGCGGCCGCCTATGCTGGCCCCAGAAAGAAGTTTTCATGAAATTTCGGCCACTCCACGACCGCGTCGTCATCCGGCGCGCCGAAGGCGATATCAAATCCAAGGGCGGCATCATCATTCCCGACAATGCCAAGGAAAAGCCGCAGCAAGGCGAAGTCATCGCCGTTGGCCCTGGCGCACGCGACGAAAATGGCGCGCTTGTGCCGCTCGACGTCAAGGCCGGCGACCTGATCCTGTTCGGCAAATGGTCGGGCACCGAGGTCAAGATCGACGGCGAGGACCTTCTGATCATGAAGGAAGCCGACATCATGGGTGTCATCGACAACAGCGAGGCAGCCACCGAGAAGACTGTGGCCGCCAAGACCGTCGCAGCCAAGACCGTGGCCGCCAAGAAGGCTGCCTGATCAGAGCGCCCGCGTGTCCTTCGGGACGCGCAAGGAGGCTCAGAGATTGATCATGGAGGCTCTGCCTTCATCAACCGAACTGGATAAAAATCATGTCTGCCAAGGAAATCAAATTCGCCACCGACGCGCGTGACCGCATGCTGCGCGGCGTCGAGATCCTCACCAATGCGGTGAAGGTCACGCTCGGCCCCAAGGGCCGCAACGTCATCATAGATAAGGCCTATGGSGCGCCGCGCATCACCAAGGACGGCGTCACCGTCGCCAAGGARATCGAGCTTGCCGACAAGTTCGAGAACATGGGCGCSCAGATGGTGCGCGAAGTGGCYTCGAAGACCAACGACCTCGCCGGTGACGGCACCACSACMGCCACGGTGCTGGCCGCYTCGATCCTGCGCGAAGGCGCCAAGCTSGTCGCCGCCGGCATGAACCCGATGGACTTGAAGCGCGGCATCGACCAGGCGGTTGCCGCCGTCGTCACGGAAATCAAGGCGAAGGCCAAGAAGGTCAAGTCGTCGGCCGAGATCGCCCAGGTAGGCACCATTGCCGCCAATGGCGACGCAACCGTCGGCGAGATGATCGCCAAGGCGATGGACAAGGTCGGCAATGACGGCGTCATCACCGTCGAGGAAGCCAAGACTGCCGAAACCGAGCTCGATGTCGTCGAAGGCATGCAGTTCGACCGCGGCTATCTCAGCCCGTATTTCGTCACCAATGCCGACAAGATGCGCGTTGAGCTGGAAGAGCCCTACGTGCTCATCCACGARAAGAAGCTCGGCAATCTGCAGGCGMTGCTGCCGATCCTCGAAGCSGTSGTGCAGAGCGGCCGGCCGCTGCTGATCATTTCGGARGACGTCGAAGGCGAGGCGCTTGCCACGCTGGTCGTCAACAAGCTGCGCGGCGGCCTCAAGGTCGCGGCCGTCAAGGCGCCGGGCTTCGGCGATCGCCGCAAGGCGATGCTGGAAGACATCGCGGTGCTGACTGCAGGCCAGATGATTTCCGAGGACCTCGGCATCAAGCTCGAAAACGTCACCATCGAGATGCTCGGCCGCGCCAAGCGCGTGCTGATCGAGAAGGACACCACCACGATCATCGACGGCGCCGGCACCAAGGCGACGATCCAGGCGCGTGTCGCCCAGATCAAGGGCCAGATCGAGGAAACCACCTCCGACTACGACAAGGAAAAGCTGCAGGAGCGGCTGGCCAAGCTGTCGGGCGGCGTTGCCGTCATCCGCGTCGGCGGCGTCACCGAGTCGGAAGTGAAGGAGAAGAAGGACCGCATCGACGACGCGCTGAATGCAACGCGCGCGGCGGTTGAAGAAGGCATCGTGCCCGGCGGCGGCGTGGCTTTGCTGCGTGCCAGGTCGGCGCTTGCCGGCCTGACCGGCGTCAATGACGATGTGACGGCAGGCATTTCGATCGTGCTGCGCGCGCTCGAAGCGCCGATCCGCCAGATCGCCGAGAATTCCGGCGTCGAAGGCTCGATCGTCGTCGGCAAGCTCACCGACAGCAAGGATCACAATCAGGGTTTTGACGCCCAGAATGAGACCTATGTCGACATGATCAAGGCGGGTATCGTCGATCCGGCAAAGGTCGTGCGCACCGCACTGCAGGACGCCGGCTCGATCGCAGCACTTCTGATCACCGCCGAAGCGATGATCACCGACATCCCGGCTAAGGATGCGGCACCGGCGGGCGGTGGCGGCGGCATGGGCGGCTACTAAAATTCAACTGGTCCGCGAAGGTGGCTTCTCAGGAGCCACCTTTCGGATCTGACCTGAATCCGACCAAGCCAGCTCTTCACAGGAGTTGAAATGACTACCGCCGGGGGATTTCTCCCGGCGCATAGGCCTCTAGCCCAGGAGACGGATCCATGATCACGTTCGTGCGGAAGCCAGAGACGGTCGTCACGACCGAAAAAACCGAGGAAAGCCGCTTCGACCGCATCCGCAGGATTGCCGCCGACAAGCACAAGAAATCCGATTCCGACACGGCAACGCCACCAAAG
>NZ_JBFUGJ010000107.1:0-17005 GCF_056402975.1 Mesorhizobium sp. P3_A9
GTCCGGGATCTGGCTCTTAAGAGGTGGCGGGAGAGCTTTGCAAACTCTCTAAACGCCAGTGCCCACAACTACCGGCTACTGGTCAATGACGCGATCGATCCCACTGGGATTTGACTGTACGTTTTTAACCGAGGGCGCAACGGCAGTTGTCAGTGCCCTCTAGAGCCGCAGTGACCGATGTGGCTTTTCGGCAATGCTTTCAGCGACTGGATTTGGCTTGGCGGTGTGACGTGACCGCAGCCAAATCCAGTTGCCACCAGCATGTCAGCCCAGCTTCACCTTCGGTTCGCGCGCCCAGAAGCGCAGGTCGCCGAGCCTGGTGATGAAGCCCGCGACATCCTTGGCTGAGGCCAGCACAATGACCGCCTCATCCTCGACAATGCCTGCCTTGTCCAGCAGCGGGGCTGCCGCTTCGACGAAGCCGATGAACTTGCAATGCGCGAAGGCGTCGGCGACAAAATCGCGGGCGGTGGATTCCTTCAGCAGGTCGGCCATTGCAGGCTTTGCCGGCAACAGCGCGACCGCGTCGTAGAGAACCGATGGCGCGCCTGCGATCATCTGCTGCGCGTCGATCCAGCTGCCGTCGCTCGCCTTGGCGCCGCCGACTTTCGGCGCGATGATCTCGAACGTCGCGCCTGCTTTGGTCAGCGCCTGCTTCAGGCCATTGAGCAGAGCGGCGTCGGTGCCGTCGGTCACCAGTATGCCGAGCTTGCGGCCCTCGAAGCGGCCGGGGCCGTTCTTGACGATGCTGAGCGCATCCGACGCGGGGAGATCCCGACGCGTAGGCAACGCCGCATCGGCGGGCTTCGGCATCGCCTTCAGGCCGAGCGCATCCGCCACCTTGGCCGCCAGCCCGTCATCGATGTTGAGCAGATGGGACACGATACGCTCGCGGATGACAGGCGTTTGCACCTTGCTCAGCTCGAAGGTCAGCGCGGCAGCGATGTGGCCTTGTTCCACCGGCTGCTGGCTGATGTAGAACTGGCGCGCCTGGCTATAGTGGTCGGCGAAGGTTTCCGACCGCAGCCGTGCCTTCGGTCCGGCTTCGACTTCGGCAAAGGAGCGGAACCCCTTGGCCGGGGATTCACGCGGGCCTTCATCCCATGAATTGGGCTGGTAATTGGCCCGCCCGACCGGGTTGCGCATCGCCATGTGCCCATCCTGCTGGAAATTGTGGAAGGGACATTTCGGTGCGTTGATCGGAAGGTGGGTGAAGTTGGTGCTGCCCAGCCGTTTGATCTGCGTGTCGAGATAGGAAAAATTGCGGCCCTGCAACAGCGGGTCGTTGGAGAAGTCGACGCCGGGCGGCACGTTCTGCGTCATGAACGCGACCTGCTCGGTCTCGGCGAAGAAATTGTCGGGCATGCGATCGAGCACCAGGCGACCGACCGCGATCGGCCGCAGCACCTCTTCGGGGATGAGTTTCGTCGGATCGAGAATGTCGAAGTCGAAACTGTCGGCGAATTCCTGGTCGAAGAGCTGCAGCTGCAGTTCCCATTCCGGGAAATTGCCGGCATGGATGGCGTCCCAGAGGTCACGGCGGTGGAAATCGGGGTCGGCACCGTTGATCTTGACCGCTTCGTTCCAGGCCACCGACTGCAGGCCGAGCTTCGGCTTCCAGAGGAATTTGACGAAGGTCGATTCATCCTTGGCGTTGAGCAGCCGGAAGGTGTGGACGCCGAACCCTTCCATGAAACGCAAGGAGCGCGGGATGGCGCGGTCGGACATTGCCCACATGATCATGTGCATGCTTTCAGGCGTCAGCGAAATGAAGTCCCAGAAATTGTCATGCGCGGTCTGCGCCTGCGGGAAGTCGCTGTCGGGCTCGGCCTTCGCGGCATGGATCAGGTCGGGAAACTTGATCGCGTCCTGGATGAAGAACACCGGCATGTTGTTGCCGACAATGTCCCAGTTGCCTTCCTGGGTGTAGAGTTTTACGGCGAAGCCGCGCACGTCGCGGGCAAGGTCGGCGGAGCCCTTGTTGCCGGCGACGGTGGAGAAGCGCACGAAAGCCGGGGTCTTTTCGCCGGCGCGCTGGAAGATGTCGGCGCGGGTGAATTTGGCCAGCGATTCATAGGTTTCGAAATAGCCATGGGCGCCATAGCCGCGCGCATGGACGACCCGCTCCGGGATGCGCTCGTGATCGAAATGGAAGATCTTTTCGCGGAAGTGGAAGTCTTCCAACACGGTCGGGCCACGCGCACCGACCTTGAGCGAATTCTGGTCGTCGGAAACCGGGCCGCCCTGGGCGGTGGTCAGCACCGGTGTCGATCCGGTTGCCGTCTGGTGCAGTTCGCCGCCTTCGCCGCGCTGCAGTTTCTGATCATGAATGGTCGCGGCCGTCCCGGCCGGTTTGGATGCTTGCTTGGCCATGACGAAAAATCCCCTGAGGTCAATGCGCGGGCTGCGCTCGTTCCTCAATCTCCGTGATGGCAATGCGTTCCGTGTCGAATGCGGACGAACAAAGAAGAGGGCCGCCCGTTCGCACGGGCAGCCCTCGATTCACCTCGACCAGGACCTCAGAGGTTCTTGTTGATCGCAGCGGCTGTCTTGTTGGTTGCGTCCTTGACGGCCGACTTCGCGTCGCCGACAGCCTTCTGGACCTTGCCCTTGGCTTCCTGTGCCGCGCCTTCTGCGCGCAGGCGGTCATTGCCGACGGCCTTGCCGACGCCTTCCTTGGCCTTGCCGACGGCCTGATTGGCGAGACCCGATGCCTTGTCGCTGGTGCTTCCCATGGGAGTTCCTTTCGTGATTGTTTGCGGGGACCAACGTCGCTTTGTTTGGAAAGTTCCGCTCATCACAGGGGAGGGCGCCAAACGAAAAGGCCCGCCACCGACGCGAATCGTGACGGGCCTTCTGGAGTACACCGGGCGTCCCACCGCCCGGCTGTTTGGAAAACTTCACGGCGCCATGATCGTTCCATCACAACCGGAAGCCGCCTCCTCAGGGGAGCGGGCTTTGCCGATCATGCAGGTCTTCCTGGCGCGAGGTCGCAAGACTTCGCCTATGTCTCAAGCTTCAGCTCTTCGACAAGCCCTGCGGTTCAGATGCAAATCGAGGTGCAATTGCCCGCGGTGACCGCCGAGAGTCTCTGGCGCTTCAAAAGCGTCGGCTTGGCGTAGGTTTTCTTCATGGCCTATCCCCTGTGTGAGATCAGCTTTGGCAAGGGTTCGAAGGGGTGCAGTTGGCGGTCACGGCTGACAGCCTGTCACGCTTCACCAAAACTGGCTTCTGGTAGGTCTTTTTCATGTAATCCCCCGTTCTGATATGCCCGAGGCGAGCCCTGTCCCGGGCCGCTATTCAGGCCTCAACAAAGCGCCCCAAGCCCCGGGCGCACGATGATTTCAGTCCGCGCACTGCGAGATCGGACAGATAGCAGCTGCCACCGAGGACAGTTTCTGGCGCTTCAGAAGTGTCGGCTTTGCGTAGTTTTTCTTCATTTCATTTCCCCTTACCCCAACGTTAGCCAGCATGACGCCGGGGAAAACGCGGTGTCAAACGTTTCGGTCCCTCAGACACGAGCCATTCGTTGTTTTAGGGCTTGCTGATGCTAAAACCCCACAAAATGGTGCGAAATGGCTGGATTTCGCTTCAGAAGGAGGGATGGCCAACTGTTTCGGTTGCCGCAAGCAGACGCAAAAAACCCCGCCGGCCAGAGCCTGACGGGGTGTTGATTGGAGGATCAACGGATCGAATGGGAGACGATCCGGATAAGAAACGCAAACGCTGCGGAAAAGGTTCCGATGGCGGGGCCTCGGTCCGTCTGGTTGGCCGCGCGGCGCTGGGCCGAGCGAACAGGCATTTGCAGCGATCAAGGGTGGAAAACTAGCCGGATGGGCCGATCGGGCCCGAGATCACTTCCTGAGCCGTTACCGCCGACAGCTTCTGCCGCTTGACGAGGGTCGGCTTGTCATAGGTCTTTCGCATCGAGTCCTCCTGCCGTTCGAAGGGTTGAGGGTCGTTGCGTGCCGGCTCATTGTCAAGCGGGCAGGCAGGACGGCGCAAATGCGGGTACGGAAACGTCTCCTAGGCTGCCCTCAATTCCGGACCACCGGCTTCGACCGCATCCTCGACACCGTCTCGCGCTCGGCGCGCTTGGAGCGCAGCGGCGGCAGGCCGCGGTCGATCAGGTCCATGTCCTCCAGCACCATGTCGCCCATGCGCTTGAAGGCGATGTCCAATGCGCCGGCGCGGTGGGCCGAGCGCAGGAAGCCGGGCAGGGCTCGGACAGGATGTTCGCTCGCCAGCGGCTCTTCCGGGAAGACGTCGCTGGCGGCGACGATGTGGCCGCTTTTGACCGCCGCCATCAGCGCTGGGAAGTCGACGACGCCGGCGCGGCTGAGCAGGATGAAGGCGGCGCCCCTGCGCATGCCGGCGAAAGCGTCGGCGCCGAGAAAACCCTGGTTCTCAGAGGTGACCGAGGCGACGACGAAGATGAAGTCGCTCTGCGTCAATACTTCATCGAGCGAGGCCGGCTCGACGCCATTGTCGATCAGGATCGAGGGCGGCAGCCAGGGATCGAACACTTTTGTGCGGGTACGGAAGCCTGTGAGCAGCCGGTTCAGCGCGCGGCCGAGATCGCCGAAGCCGACGATGCCGACATCGGCGCCCGAAAGCAGCCGCGCCGTCAGATTGCCGTCGCCGCCCCACAATTCCTCGCCTTTGCGGAAGGCGAGGTCGGCATCGACGATATCGCGGGCAAGGTTGAGCGCCATGGCAAGGCCAAGCTCGGCCACCGGCTCGGCAAACACCAGGCCGGTGGTGACGACATGGATGCCGCGCGCRAACAGCGTCTCGTAGGGCATGTTGTTGAGCAGGTTGGTCTCGACATTGAAGACGCAGCGCAGCGCCTTCATCGTGTCCAGCGTCTCCGGCGAGATCGGCGGCTGGCCGAGGATGTAGCGGGCCTCAGCCAGTACATCAGCCGGCAGTTTGGCGAGGCCGTCGTCCGTGGTCTCGACAATGCGGTACTTTGCCTTGAAGCGCGCCAACTGCGGTGGCGTGAAGATCAGCTCGAGCGAGCGTGGTTCCGGTGCGCTGATGACCAGCGGCAAATCCTTGTTTGGCATGACGATTCCTCCCGGCGCGATGCTACCCGCGCGTTTTTGCTTTGCACATGTAGTTGTCGCAAAACCGCTGTAGAGTTTCGGTCGACATGTGGCTCGGCAGCTAAAATACCGCCGATGAACCGATTTACAACTGCGAAAAATCGATTTACTCATTTGTCAGCGGATAGAAAATGCCTCTGTCCGCGCCTCGGGAGGAGGASCAATGGCGTATAGGCAGGACCAGCAGCGGCGTCCGTCGATCCACGACGTAGCCAGCCGTGCCGGCGTGTCGGCCGCCACCGTCTCCAAGGTCATGGCCGGCGTCACCACCGTGAAGCCCGAGAATGCGCAGCGCGTSTTSGATGCCATCGAACWTCTCGGTTACCGCGTCGATCCGCTGGCCTCCGACATGCGGCGGGCCAAGCGCCGCATCATCGGCGCCATCATGCCGGAATTCGAAAGCGAATTCTTCGGCCAGATGGTCACCCAGCTCGAGAGCCTGGCCGAACAGCGCGGCTATACGCTGGTGGCGGCGTCGAGCCGCGAATCGGAAGAACGCGAAACCGAAATCCTGGCCCGCATGCATGACTGGCGGGTGGCCGGCGTGGTGCTGGCGCCGGTGCGCAACGAGCACGGCCCGGCGGCAGCCTTCATGAAGGCCAATGGCATGACCGGGGTGCTGATCGACCGCGTGCTGTCCGACGACGCCTTCGACACCGTGTCGGCCGACAGTGCCGCCGCCAGCGCCGAGGTGGCGAGCCAACTGATCGGCAAGGGCCACCGCCACATATTGGTGGTCGGCCTTGGCGAGCAGGCGGCGACGGTGCGCGCCCGTCTCGATGGGTTCCGCGCCACCGCGCTCCATTTGGCGCCGGATGTGCGCATCGATGTCGTGTTGGCCGAAACCGATGTCGAGCCGCTCAGGGCGCAGTTGCGCGATTATTTTGCAAAGGGCGAGCGCCCGACGGCGGTCTATTCGCTGTTCCTCAAGGGCACGCTGGTGGCGCTGTCGGAGTTCCGCCGGCGCGGCTGGCATTGTCCGAACGACATTTCGCTGGTCGGCTTCGACGATGCCGAATGGATGCAGGTGACATGGCCGGCCATCGCCGCCGTGGTGCAGCCGGTGCGGCAGATCGCAGGCCACGCCATGGAGGCGCTGTTTGCCAGGATTGAAGGCGAGGAGGGGCCGCCGAGAGCGCGGCTCGAGCCTTGCCGGGTTTTGATGCGGGAATCCGTTGGCTCGCCAGGCAGCGGCCCGCATTCCGGGGGAGGAAACCGACAATAGCCCCCATTGTCGACACAGTAGCTGCGCCTGGCCTCGGCTCGCGGCATCGGACATCAACCGGAGGAGAAACAAATGACCTCGTTCATCCCGAAGATAAATCGATTTACTKTGGCTTTTGGCGTCACCATGGCGCTTTGCGCCGCCACGGYGGCGAAGGCCGACGATGCCGAATAYGGCGTGCTGATGAAGACGCTGGCCAAYCCGTTCTGGGGCGCGATGRGCCAGGGCGTCGAGGMCGGCGCCAAGGSAGCCGGSGTGAAGATCTTCGAGCAGGCGGCCGAGAGCGACCAGGYAGCGGAGCCGCAACTGAACCTGTGCAACACCATGCTGGAGCGCAAGCCGGCGGCGATGATCACCGCCGCGATCAACTCCACCAACCTCCTGCCGTGCCTGAAGGTGGCGCAGGAGTCCGGCGTCAAGATCGTCGACCTCGACAACAATCTCGACCAGGCGGTGCTCGACAAGGAAGGCATCAAGGTCACCTTCCATATCGGTTCCGACAACAACGCCGCCGGCGCGCAAGGGGCCGAGTATCTCGTYTCCAAGCTCGGCAAGGACGCMAAGGGTCCGGTGCTGGTGATCGARGGCCTGTCGGGCAACATCACCGGCGAGAAACGCGCCAAGGGCTTTGCCGACAAGTTGAAGGAGCTGGCGCCCGGTCTGGAAATCGTCGCCTCGTTGCCGGGTGACTGGGACCGCGGCAAGGCGGCCTCGATCGCCACCGACACGCTGACGGCGCATCCCGACCTCGTCGCCATCTTCTGCGCCAATGACGGCATGGCACTGGGTGCCGTGGAATCCGTCTACGCCGCCGGCAAGGGTCCGCAGGTGACCATCATCGGCGTCGACGGCAATTCCGATGCCGTGAAGTCGATCAAGGACGGCCGCCTCAACGCTTCTGTCGCGCAGCTGCCCTATCTCGTCGGCAAGCAGGCGGTCGAAAACGTCAAGAAGGCGCTGGCCGGCGAGAAGGTCGAGGACAGCATCGCCGTGCCGACCCTGGTGCTGACCAAAGAGGTCATCGACGCCGGCAAGGAGCCGATGCTGGAATACGTGAAGTAGGAAGGGAATAGGGCAGTAGGGCAGTAAGGCAGTAGGGAAACCAGGCGGTTTTCGCGCCTCTGCTCTCTTCTGTTCACCTACTGCCCTACTGCCCTCATAAAAGGTGCACCCAAATGTCATTCTGGTCCGGGCTGCAGCGTGCAGCCGTTGAACGGCTTCATATCAGGCTGGAATCGCTGCTGGTGCTGGTGGCGCTCAGCGCCGTCATGGCGGTGCTGTCGCCGTATTTCCTGTCGCTCAGCAATTTCCTCAACATCCTCTTGGCCACGTCGACGATCGGCGTGCTGGCGATCGCCGCCACCTTCGTCATCGGCTCGGGCGGGCTTGATCTGTCGCTGGGCTCCGTCATGGGTCTGTCGGGCGTCGCCGGCGCCTTCGTCGCGGTCAATCTCGGCTGGTGGTCGCCGCTGGCGGTTCTCGCCTGCATCATCGCCGGCGGCGTTGCCGGCTACATCAACGGGCAGCTGGTCACCCGCGCCTTCGTGCCGGCCTTCATCGTCACGCTCGGTATGCTCGGCCTGGCGCGCGGGCTGGCTCTGGTCATCTCGCAGGGCAGGGCAATCTACGGCCTGCCGCCCGAGATCGTCTATATCGGTCAGGGCCGGCCGTTCGGCGTGCCGATGCCGGTCATCCTTCTGGTGCTGACGGCCATCGTCGCGCACTGCCTGCTTGCCTATACGCGCTTTGGCCGCCATACGCTGGCGCTAGGCGACAGCGAGGGCGCGGCGCGCGCCGCCGGCATCCGCGTCGAGCATCACCGCCGCATCATCTACACGCTGTCCGGGGCGCTCGCCGGCCTTGCCGGCCTGCTGTTCACCGCCCGCGTCAATGCCGGCGACCCGACCGCGGGCATCAATTACGAACTCACCGCGATCACGGCTGCGATCATCGGCGGCACCAATCTGTTCGGCGGCCGCGCCTCGATCCTCGGCACCATGATCGGCGCGCTGATCATGGGCGTGCTGCAGAACGGGCTGACGCTGCTGGCCGTGCAATCCTACTACCAGCAGATGGCGATCGGCGCGGTGCTGATCCTGGCGGTGTTCATCGACCAGTACCAGGTGCGCAAGGAGTCACGCGTATGACCCTCCTTACCCTGCAAGGCATCCGCAAGAGCTTTGGCGCGGTCGACGTGCTGCATGGCGTCGACCTCTCGGTCGAGGCCGGCGAAGTGATCGGCCTGGTCGGCGACAATGGCGCCGGCAAGTCGACGCTGATGAAGACCATCACCGGCATTTATCGCGCCGATTCCGGTTCCATCCAGCTCGACGGCAAGGACATCCTGCCGCTTGATCCCGGCCAGCGCCGCCAGCTCGGCATCGAGATGATCTACCAGGACCTGTCGCTGGCCAAGCAGCAGGACGTGGCCGCCAACATCTTCCTCGGCCGCGAGCCGGTGAAGAAGCTCTTTGGGCTCATTCCAGGCTTTGTCGACAAGGCCGAGATGGACCGGCAGGCGGCCAAGATGATCGAGCGGCTGGGCGCGCATCTGCCGTCGATCAACCGCTCGGTCGGCTCGTTCTCGGGCGGCCAGCAGCAGACGGTGGCGATTGCCCGGGCACTCACCTTCAACCCGAAGCTGGTGATCATGGACGAGCCGACGGCGGCACTTGCCGTGCGCGAGGTGCAGAGCGTGCTCGACCTGATCCGCCGGCTGAAATCGGAAGGCATCGCCGTCATCCTGATCTCGCATCGGCTGAACGACGTGCTGGCGGTCACCGACCGCATCGTCGTGCTGCGCCACGGCCGCGCCGAGGCCAATCTCGTCACCGCGAAAACCAACATGAACGAAGTCGTCGGCCGCATCGTCGGCGGCGGCGACACCAGCGCCGCGGCGGCGCACGAACAGAGAGGCTGAGATGAACACTTTTGGACTGCACACTTTCGCCATCGCCCCGGTCTGGGACCTCGACCTGATCGAGCCGCAGATGGAGCGGCTGAAGGGCCTCGGCATCGGCCTGCTCGAAATCCCGCTGCTGCGGCCGGAGGAAATCGACACCAAGCGTACACGGGCTTTCGCCGAACGCTGGAATGTCGAGCTTATTCCGTCGCTTGGCCTRCCTGCTTCACTCGACGTTGTGGCACGGCCGGACGAGGCGCTGGCCTTTCTCGAGCCGGCCTTCGGCGTCTGTGAAGCGGTCGGCAGCGCAGCCCTTGGTGGCGTCACTTATGGCACGATCGGCAAGACGTCGGGCCGTGCACCAACCGAACAAGAAATCGACGGCATGTGCCGCTTCCTGGTCCGGGCCGCCAAGGCCGCCAAGGCGCATGGGTTGAAGCTCGGCATCGAGCCCTGCAACCGCTACGAGACGCACCTGATCAACCGCGGCATCGACGCGACGCGGATCATCGAACGTGTCGGCGCCGATAACATCTTCATCCATCTCGACACCTATCACATGCATATCGAGGAGGAGAGTTTCGAGGCCGGCTTCAAGGCGGCGGCACCCTATCTCGGCTATGTCCATGTTTCCGAAGCCAATCGCGGCGTGCCGGGGCGCGGCATGCTCAACTGGGCGGCCTGCATGAAGGCAATCGCCGCCATCGGCTACACCGGCGCTATTACGCTCGAAAGCATGAACCATGTCGATGTCGACATTGCCGGCGGGCTGGCGGTATGGCGGCCGGTGGCGGACAACCCAGACGATGTCATTGGCGTCGGCCTGCCGTTCCTGCGCGAAGAGGCGAGGAAGGCCGGCTTGCAACTGGGGTGAGGGGGAAGACCCTCACGCCATGCCGGGCTGCCGCCGCGGTCCCAGATGACGCATCTTGCGGCCGAGGATCATCAGCTGCCGTGCCGTGTTGTTGCGCAGGCGCCGTACGCGCCATTCCAGTCCGGTTTCGGTGGTGATCCGCTTGGCATAGATGCTCACACGCATGCCTTCCTCATCGGAAGCCACCTTGACCGGGTCGTCGTAGAAAGCGCCGATCTTGTCAGCGGCCATGCCTGGCGTTTCCAGCCAGCGCGGAATGTGAACCGAATGGAGCTGATCGACATCGATCATGACCCTCCCGATGCCGACGCCCGGCGTCGGGCATGTCGTCACGAATGCATCGCCAATGAAGACCACCCCGTCGCGACGATGGCCTTGCGTCGTGGTCAGATTGACCTGCCTGACCTCGACGGGGCTCGCCACTTCGAAGTTGCCGCACTGCGCCGCAATTTCGGGCATCAGTTCGCAAAGCATTTTTTGCGGATCGGCGCGGAAATCCCGCGTCCACTGTTCGGCGACGGTGCGATAGACGAACATGTTCGCTCGCATCCTGTCGCCGATGGGAAAGACGGTGAGATAGGCGACGCGGTCCGAGGCCCGCTTGCCGTAGCAGGTGACGGCCTGATAGGCGCAATCACGCGGCGCAATGGCGAGGTCGAATCCCATCGACAGCGAATGCGCCTTCGACAGTTCGATGCGCTCGACGCCGATGGCGCGCCGCACCAATTCGCTGTAGCCGGTGGCCACCACCAGCAGGCGGGCATCGATGACGGTGCCGTCGGCCAGCACAAGCCGCTGCCGGTCCGGTCCGGTCGAGACCTCGGTTACCTTGCCGACCGTTAGCGGTACCTGCGACGGCAAGGCATCGCGCAGGCCATTGATCAGCGCGCCGTAGGAAAATGCGTATTCCCACTTCTTTTCACGCGCGAAGAATTGACCGAGGCGGAAGACATCGATGTCGGAAAACGGGGTGACGAGAGGCATGACCATCTTGTCGAGACCGAGCTTCTCGAACAGTTGCATCTGGTTCGCGCCGATCTTCTCGGCCCGGAACTCGTCATGATGGACGCGGTGCGGATCGATCAGCGCCACCTTGCGCCCGGCGTTTCCCAACACCGTTGCCAGGGTGGTGCCGGCCATTCCGGCGCCAATGATCGCCACGTCGACTTCAGCCGGGGCGGGCTCGGCGGGGGGCATGGCACCGCCCTTCATGCTAGTCATCTTCCGTCTCCACAATCTGTGGTGGAAATATCCCGTGGACCCATATCAACCTCAAGCAACCAGCGCGCGTGGCTGGTAGTAACGAATGTTTAGGTTAACGACGGTCGCCCTTCTGTTTCCAGCGCGGCGCGATCGCCGAGCCATCGATGAATTCCAGGCCGCCCGCTTCATTGAGCGTGTGCAGCTTGCGCCCATTCCATAGCGCGCCAGGAGTTAATATGGTCTCGACGACCTGCTCCATGCCGTTCAAATCAAGGTGAGCGACGCGTGCGATGCCCAGGGCGGCGCCATAACTCCTGCGGCAATCCTGCACCGGACGCAGCAACTGGCCATTGCGCTCAACCATGCGGCCGGCCGGCCGCGCCGAGGCGATATCGACCAAAACGGGATTTTTGGCATGAGGCGTCCAGGGGCCGCGAAAGTCCGGCGCCGACCACAGATGCAGCGCATCGGAGAAGGCACCGCCGCCGTCGCGGACGGTGGCGAACAGCCACCAGCGCCCGCCATGCTCGACCAAAGTGGCGTCGCTGGCGACGATGTCGGACAGCAGCGTCGCTTCCTTGACCCAACCGCCGGGGAAGGCTGTCGCCCGGTAGAGATCGACCGTGCGGTTGGCGCAGCTTTCCGGCACCATCCAGACTTCGCCGTCGCGCTCGAAGACGAAGGGGTAGGAGAGGTGATAGGGCAGGTCGAGCACCGGCTCGGGACGTCCGATCGGCCCTGACGGGCCGAACGGCACGGCGGAGATGATGGCCCGGCCCAGACGGTGGATATAATCCTCGACGAACAGGGTGACCTTTCCCTGATACAGGATCGGAAACGGATCGGCGTAGAAGCGGCTGCCGTCGTCGGGCAGCACCTGCCAGCCGGATGCCGGATGGGCGCGCAGGTCGTAGAGGTCACGGCCATTGGTCTGGCGCCAGCCGACCTTCCAGTGCGGGGCGTTGTAGCAGAGGTGGTAGATCTTCTGGACGATGCGCCGCGCCAGCGCCTTGCCTGCCCTGACGCCAAGCTTGGCGGGCGAGGGTATCGTCGGCGGGGTACCGGCCTGCGCCGGTTCGGGCAGCACAGGCACGGCTCGCGCAGCGCCATTCATTGCCGAGGGGGGCATTGCCGCGAGGATCAGGCTTGCCGTGCGCGCCAGCATGTCCTGGAAGGAGGCCAGCGCGATGCCGCCATATTCGGTGCCCAGGCGTCCTTCGGCAACAGTGGTGCCGCTCTCCTCGATGCGGGCAATCGGCGTGCGGCCGTCGAGGATCAGCGCCAGCAGAGCCGCTTCGCCGGCGGCGCCGTCATAGGTCACGCGCCAGACCCGCACTCCTTGCAGGCTCACGTCGCCGCAGAGGTCGATCACCAGATCGGGAGAGGCGGGTGACTGCGTGCGATAGGGAGCGAGCGCCGACCGCGGCAGGCGTTTGGCCAGCCCCTCCGCCGGCAGGCCATGGAGGACCGTTTCAAGCTGGAACAGCGCCGCGACACTGCCTGGGATGCCGCCGCCGGCCGGCTTGGCGTCGACGGAAACCTCGATCTGCGCGAGAGCGCTCAGCCGCTGCAGCAACAGCAGGTGGAAAGCACGGACACACTCGCTGTCTAGGCGCAGGCTCACTTGCATGTCGCACCCCTGGCGTTGTGATGTCTCGTGTCTGGCCGGTGTTCGATATCAGGGCAGGGGAAATGGCGGCACGGCAGGGCTGGACTTAAGTGCTGCCCCATTTCCATTCGTCTCCTGCTCGCTCGCGCCCGTATCAGCGCCTGTGCCTAATATTACGCAAACTCCGTGCCAAAAATGCGTAAACGCCCTGCCGAAAATCAGACGAGCTCTCAACATAATTAACAGTGTTTTAACAGTTCAAGGAATAGCTAGGCTGAGGCCGCAATTTATTCTTTTGGGGCACATGGAGTGTTGTCGGAGCGACCGTTGCAATCATCCCTGCTCTCGTTACCGCAACAACAAGCTCCGGAGGCGATGCAATATGCCCCGGAGCCGGTGCCGATGGCGACCTATTCATCCTCGACCGTCGAACTGGGTGACCTGAAGCGCATATTGGTGCGCCGCCGTTTCCTGATCCTTGCCACCGCCGCGCTGCTGACCCTGGTGACGCTGGCCTATGGATTGCTCACGCCGGCGCTTTACAGCTCCGTGTCGGAAATCCTCATCGATCCGCAAGACCTGCAGGTGGTCACCAACGACGTCAATCCGAGCCGCGTTCCGCCCGATGGCGGCATCACCATGGTGGAAAGCCAGGTCAGCGTCGTCCAGTCGACGGGCGTGCTGCTCAAGGCCATCCAGGCCACCAATCTGACCGACGATCCGGAATTCAACGGGCAGGGCGGGTTGTTGAGCCGTTTGCTCGGCGGCGTGCTGGGCTYGGGCTCGGCCGAAACCGACAGGACGGGCAAGACGCTCGATGCGCTGCGCCGGCGGCTGGCGGTTAAGCGGGCCGACAAGGTGCTGGTCCTCGACGTGATCGTTACCGCCAAGAGCGCCGACAAGGCGGCGAAGCTCGCCAATGCCATCGCGCAGGCCTATCTGGCCGATCAGGCGAGCGCGCGCGCCAAGATGGCCACGGACGCTTCCGATTCCATCACCGCGCGGCTGGATGAGCAGCGCAAGCGCGTGCAGAAGGCCGAGAACGCCGTCGAGGCCTACAAGTCCGCCAACAACATGGTGATGGCGGCGGGCAATCTGGTCAGCGACCAGGAGCTGACCGAGATCAACACGCAGCTCTCGGCCGCGCAGAGCCGCACCGCGACACTGAAGGCGCAGGTCGACCAATTGCGCCGGTCCGGCGGCGCGCCGGACGCCACCTCGGAAGCGATGCGCTCGTCGGTGATTTCGAGCCTGCGGGCGCAAGAGGCGACGCTTGTCGACCAGGTCTCGCAGCTCGGCACCGAACTGGGGCCGCGCCACCCTTCGATGATCGCCGCCCAGCAGCAGCTGCGCGACACGCGCTCGCTGATCGCGCGTGAACTCGGCCGCATCGGCGCTGCCGCCGAAACCGACTATGAGCGGGCGCTGGCCAACCAGCAGGCGCTGGAGGCCAAGGTCGCCGGCATGAAGAGCAAGTCGCTCGACACCGACCAGGCTTCGGTCAAGCTGCGCGAACTGCAGCGCGATCTCGAGGCAGTGCGCTCCGTCTATGCCACCTATCTGCAGCGGGCGCAGGAAACGCGCGAGCAGATCAATGTCGACAGCACCAATGCGCGCATCATCTCCAACGCCATGCCCGCCTTGAAGAAGAGCTGGCCGCCTTTGCCGCTGCTGCTTTTCGGCGCCCTCTTCGGCGGGCTGGGGCTCGGCACCGCGCTGGCGCTGATCGCCGAATATTCCTCGCCGACCGTGCTTTCCAGCGCGCAGATGCAATCGGCCATCGATGCGCCGGTGTTTGGCGTGCTGCCGGCAAAATCGTCCCGTCGCCGCTGGTGGCCTTTCGGCGCCGCCACTGCTGCAGGGCAGAAGACGGATGCGGTCGCGGGCCTGGCGCTGAGGCGCCTGTTCGCCTCCAGCCGGCGTCCGCCGAACTGGCCGCTGGTGCCGTCCATATTGCTGACGTCGCCGCCCGAGGACGCCGCGCATCGGAGCCGGGTGGCACGCCTGCTCGCCAATGCCGCGGCTGCCAGGGGCAGCCGTGTCCTGTTCATCGACACCAATGCCGGCAGCGGCAAGAAGGAGACGCAGCCCGGCCTCCTCGACGTGCTGCGCGGCGAATATGCCTTCGAGGCGCTGAGCCATTACACGGCAGGCAGCAATGTCGCGGTTCTGGGCAGGGGCCGGCAGACGGCCGTCTTCTCCGAGGCGCAGGGCGTCTATTTCACCCAGCATATGCTGGCCCAGGCCGGCCGCAACTTCGACCTCGTCGTCATCGACGGTGGCGCGCTTGCCGACAATCTCAACGCCTCGCCTCTGGTCGCCATGGTCGACGAGATCGTGATGGTTGCGACGCTCAACTCGACGCCGATGGCCGACGTCACGGCGGCCTCGCAGGCCATTTCCGTCATGGGGCGGTTGCCGACCGGCGCCTTGCTGGTCGACGAGGCTGCCTGACATGGCCACCACCGAGACTGGCACCGGGGCTGCCGGCTGGCCCGGTTCCAGTCAAGGCGGTTCGGGTCAGGCCACTGGGCGCGCGGGCAGTTCCGTCGACTGGCTGACCAGCTTCGGCCTGGTCGCAACGGTGGCGTTGCTGTTCGGCATCTCCGGCGGCATGTTGTGGCTGGTGGGCTATAATTACGACGGCCTGACCGGTAATCCCGCGACCAAGATCCATCCTTCGACCTATCTGCTCGTGCTGGTGTTTGCCTGGCGCGCCTGCACCTTCGGCAATCCGATCGGCTATGCGGTCGCCGTCGCCGACCGGCGTCCGGCCAGCACGCTGATGGCGGTCATCTCGATCGTGCTGCTGGTCATCGTCATCGCCAGGCAGCGTCCCGGCATGGCCGGCATGATCGACACCTTCGTGGCGCCGGCGCTGCTGGTGATGATGCTGGGCGAGGACGACGGGAAGACATTCGCCCGGATGCAGACCGTCGTTCACGCCATCATGACCGTGAACGCCTTGCTCGCTTTGTTCGAGTTCGCCACCAAGACGCTGATCTTTCCCTATCGCCTCGACGGCGAGGTGTTCATGGCCGACTTGCGCTCGACAGCACTTCAGGGCCACCCGCTGTCCAATGCCACGGTCACCTCGGTCTATGTGCTGGCGCTGCTCTCCGGTTCGAGATCGCTGTCCATGCCAGTGCGGCTCGGCCTGATCGGCTTGCAATTCGCGGCGCTGGTCGCGTTTGGCGGCCGCTCAGCGATGGTGACGACGATCGTGCTCGGCGGTTGCTACCTGCTCATCCAGGGCCTGCGCAGCCTGCGCACGGGGCGCGTCAACCTGCTTGGCGCGGCACTCGGCCTCATCCTTGCCGCGCTGGTGCCGGTCGTGATCGCGCTCGCGGCGTCATACGGTTTCTTCGACGCGCTGCTGGAACGCTTCGTGTCGGACAGTGGCAGCGCCAATGCCCGCGTCGAAATGTTCGAGCTCTTCAAACATTTCGAACTGCGCGACCTGATCGTGGGGCCCGATATCGATCTCATCGAAAGCCTGCGCCGCATCAACGGCCTCGAACAGGGCATCGAGAACCCGATCATCCGCCTGGTCCTCTACCAGGGCGCCTTCTTCACCTTGCTGTTGTTTGTCGGCTTCACCCTGTTCATGCATGAAGTGGCGCGCCGCTGCCATTCCGGCCTCTGGCTGACGATGCTGGGCTGGCTGATCCTGCTCAACACCTCCGAAAGCCTGGCCTCGAAGACGACGCTGATGACGAAGTTCGTGGTGATCGCGCTGGTGCTTTACCGGCCGGTGGGGGGTGGGGTGGGGTCGAAGGTGCAAGGAGTGCGCGGACCAGGGGATGGTCAGCGACAGGGCTTGCCTCTCCCTCGTTAGCGCCAAGCCCCCCGCGCTTCGTCATCAACTCTGAGAAATGGCGGCGTCCCTTAGTCTTGCATTTAGGGTAACGATGATCTTTCGCATGACGGCAGCGATTGCCACCATTGGCTTTTTTCCGTTTGTGACGAGGCGTTTGTAGAAGGGTGCGAATTCGCCCCTTCCAGCTGCGGCGCGCAGGGCTGGCATGAACAGCGCGGTTCTGACATCAGGGCGCCCGCCACGGATTTTGCGGTAGCCTTGCTT